>PXAU01000097.1 GCA_003567075.1 Trueperaceae bacterium | reverse complement strand
GCGGAGCAACGAGACCATGGGGTTCGTGGTCGAAGGCCGCCCGGCCGGCGACGGGATGATCGACATCCCCTGGCTGCTGCAGCAGGTGGGGTCGAGCGGTCGAGAGCACAACGTGATCCTCGAACTCTGGCCGCCCAAGCGTTCGTCGCTGGCGGAGAGCATCGCTACCGAGGACGCCTGGGCGCGAACCAGCGTCACGTACCTGCGGAGACTCATCGCTTCATGAACGAGAGGGGACACACGTGGCGGACCTCCTGATGAGCTTCTACGGTGACGACTTCACCGGCTCGACGGACGTGCTGGAGGCCCTCACGCTCGGCGGGGTGAAGACCGTGCTCTTCCTGACGCCGCCGTCCGCCGAGGCACGCGCGCACTTCGCCGACGTGAAGGCGTCGGGCATCGCCGGGACCGGCCGTTCGCTCTCGCCGGAGGCGATGGACGAGGTGCTGCCGCCGCTGTTCACCGAACTCGCCGCGCTCGGAGCGCCGATCGTCCACTACAAGACCTGCTCGACCTTCGACTCGTCGCCGCAGGTGGGCAGCATCGGTCGCGCGCTCGATCTCGGTCAGGACGTCTTCCGTTCGCGCTTCGTCCCGCTCGTCGCCGGCGTACCGCGGTTCGGGCGCTACTGCGTGTTCGGCAACGTCTTCGCGCGCGCGGGCGTGGGCAGTGACGGTGAGCCGTTCCGGCTCGACCGGCACCCGACCATGCGCGCGCATCCGGTCACACCGATGGACGAGAGCGACCTGCGCGTCCATCTCGGTCGCCAGACCACCAAGCGCTTCGCGCTCTTCGACGTGCTCCAGTACGACCTCGACGAGCAGGGCAGGTCAGCGCAGCTCGATCGGCTGCTGGAGGATGCCCCGGACGTGGTCCTGTTCGATCTGCTGACCACCGACCAGCTCGCGATGGCCGGGCGACTCGTCTGGGAGCGAGCCAGCCAGCAGTCGCCGCTCTTCGCAATCGGCGGCTCGGGCCTCGAGTACGCGCTCCTCGCCCACTGGCGCGAGATCGGCCTGCTCGAGCCGGAGACGCCGCCGACACCGCTCGAACGCGCGCCGCAGGTGCTGGTGGTGTCGGGGAGTTGCTCGCCCGTCACCGAGAGACAGATCCTCGAGGCCGGCGCCAGCGGCTACGGCGTCGTCGCGCTCGACACGGCCCGCCTGGTCGCCTCCGAAGAGCCGGCAACGGCGCGCGCATCGACCATCGAGCTCGCCAGCCGCCATCTCGCCGACGGCCGCAGCGTGATCCTCCACAGCTGCTTGGGGCCCCAGGACCCACGCATCCCCGCGACCTCCGAGGCGCTGGCGGCGCGCGGGATCACCTCCGAAGGAACGCGCCTCCAGAGCGCCAGGCTCCTAGGCTCCGAGATCGGCGAGACATTGCGAGTCCTGCTCGAAGAGAGTGGCGTACGGAGGGTGATCGTGGCGGGAGGTGACACCTCCGGCTACGTCGCGGCCACCCTCGGCATCCAGGCGCTCGAGATGATCGCGCCGCTTGCCCCTGGCGGGCCGTTGTGCCGCGCCTACGCGCCGGATAGTCCGTTCGACGGCATCGAGATCGCCTTCAAGGGGGGTCAGGTCGGACGCCCCGACTACTTCGCCACCGCATTGCACGGTGCTGGCACCGCGCAGGCAGAGAGAAGGAGTACATGAGTCAGCAAACCGTCGCCATCATCGGCGCCGCCGGGAAGATGGGCGAGCGCATTTCTCGCATGCTCGTCGACGATGCCGAGTACACGCTGCTGCACGTCGAAGCCGGCGAGAAGGGCCTCGCCGCGCTCGCGGCACGCGGTCTCCCGGCCGTGCCCATCGAGGACGCCGCTCGCACGGCGGACATCGTCGTCCTCGCCGTGCCAGACACGCTGGTCGGCCCCATCACCCGCGAGATCGTGCCCGATCTCAAGTCCGGCGCCATGGTCATCTGCCTCGACCCGGCCGCTCCGTACGCGGGCGAGCTGGCGGAGCGAACCGACGTCACGTACTTCTTGACCCATCCCACCCACCCGCCGCTCTTCCAGGAGTTCGAGAGCCTCGAAGCGCAACGCGATCATTGGGGCTTCGGCACGGCCAAGCAGTCGATCGTCAGCGCTCTGATCCAGGGTCCGGAGGAGGATTACGCGCGCGGCGAAGCCATCGCCTCGAGGATGTTCAGACCGATCATGCGCTCCCATCGCTGCAGCCTCGAACAGATGGCCATCCTGGAACCGGCCCTCTCCGAGCTGGTGCCCCTCAGCTGCATCGACACCATGCGCGAGGGCATGCGCGAGGCGGTCCGCCGCGGCGTCCCCGAGGAGGCCGCCAGGGACTTCCTCTTGGGCCACATCAACGTCGAGTTGGCCATCTGGTTCGGAGCGATCGACTGGGAAGTGTCCGCCGGCGCGAAGCTGATGGTTCAGGAGGCCCAGCGCAAGCTGCTGCGCGACGACTGGAAGAAGGTCTTCGAGCCCGAGAGCATCAAGGAGAGCGTGGAGACGATCGTCGCCGGCGGCGGCAAGCCGCTGAACGACTGAGCGCCGGCTGGTCTGCCGATCTCAGGCAGCGGCTGCTCGAGCGCAACCGACAGGAGGGCGGTCACGGTCGTGGCGTCGGATATGCGGACGTACCTTGAAGAGCACTTCTCCCTCACCGGGCAGGTCGCCTTGGTGACGGGCGCGAGCGGGGGCATCGGGCGGGCGCTCGCAGCCGCTCTGGCCGCAGCGGGCGCGCGAGTATGCCTGCACGGACGCTCTCGTGAGCGGCTGCGACAGACCGAGGCCCTCATCGCGGAGGGTGGCGGAGACACCGTGTCCCTGACAGCAGAGCTGAGCGAGGTCGAGTCGTGCCGCGAGCTCGTCGCCCTGACCCACGAGGCCCTGGGTGGCCTCGACATCCTCGTCAACACGGCGGGTATGAACCGCCGCATACCGATCGAGTCGGTAACGCAAGACGACTTCGACGTCGTGATCGCATCCAATCTCAGGAGCGCGTTCTTCGTCAGCCAGGCGGCATACCCCATCATGAAGGCCGCGGGCGGCGGTAGGATCGTCCACGTCGGCTCGGTCACCTCGACCTACGGTCTTGGCGCCGTCGCCGCCTACGGCATGAGCAAGAGTGCCCTCGCCCACCTCACCCGCACCATGGCCGTGGAGTGGGCCGCAGACGGCATCCAGGTGAACTGCCTGGCTCCCGGGTTCATCCTCACACCGCTGACCGAGGAGCCGATCTGGGGCGACGCTTCGCGCAGTTCGTGGTTACTGGCACGTATCCCGGCGAAGCTGCCCGGCAGACCCGAGGACCTCGTCACCGCGCTGCTGCTGCTCGTGGCTCCGGGCGCGAGCTACCTGACCGGTCAGACCCTCTTCGTCGACGGCGGATTCACAGCGGGAGGATGGTGGCGAGACAGCGATGGCTGACGTGCGCACGACGGTCACACACGTTCCGAGCAACACCGATCGCGGAGGGTGCGATCATGTCTAGGCTGCGGCGTGACGGCGACCGGGTGAGAGCCGGATCGGCAGAGAAGCCTCGGCCACTGCTCAAGGAACAGGCGTACCAGCAGCTCAAGTCGCTGATCACCACCGGCGAGTACCCCCCAGGGACCTTCTTGTCAGAGAACATGCTGGCCAGTCGGCTGGGCATGAGCAAGACGCCGGTGCGCTCGGCCATCGAACGCCTCGAGGCCGCCGGGTTCGTCGCCGTGTCACCCCAGCAGGGGATCCTGGTGACCGAACTCTCGCTCGATCAGATCATCGACCATTTCGAGATCCGAACAGCGCTGGAGACCTACGCCATGCGCCGCCTGGCAGGCAGGCTGACGCCGGACCAGATCGCCAGGACCGAGGAGAGCCTGGCGGAGCAGATGGCCGCGGCCGAAGCGGGCGACATGTCCCTCTTCCGGCGTCTCGATGCCGAGTTCCACGAGCTCTTCTGCGAGTTTCTGGGGAACCACGAGATCACCACGGCGATGTCGAGGCTCAGGGACAAGCTCCATCGAATCATCACCCGCGTCATCGAGGCGCACCCAGGCCGGATGCAGTCGACCTGCGTCGAACACGTCGGCATCCTCGAAGCCCTCGTGAGCGGCGATGGCGAACTCGCTGCGCAGCGCATGGAGGAGCACTTGGAGTGGGGGCGCCGCTTCCTGGCCACACGCTAGTGCCGCGACGGCGAGCGGCACTGCGCGCTCGCCCCGTGTCAATCGAGCTCGGTCAGTCGAGATCGTCCGCCACGTACGCCCGAAGCCCCGTCAGCGACACCTGGTAGCGGCCGCGGCTGCCCTCGACGATGCCGAGCTCACGCAGCTCGGCGATCGCGGTCGAAGCCGACACGCGCGTGGCCGAGGCCAGCGAGGCGAAGTCGTCGTGACGCAGCTTCGTGTCCAGCACCACCAGGTCACCATCCTGGCGCTCGCCGAAACGCTCGACCTGCTCGAGCAGCACCTTCGCCACACGGCGCTTCACAGGATCGAGGGTGTGGATGAGCAGCTCGCGGCAGCGCACCAAGTTGGTGGCCAGGATCTCGGCGAAGCGCACCGTGAAGCTGGGCGAGTGCAGCGCCAGCTGCGCGAACTGGGCGCGGTTCATGGGGCAGCTCACCACTTCGGTGATCGCGACCGCATCGAAGGCGTAGCGCTCCACGTCGATCACGAAGGCCTCGCCGATGAAGTCATCAGGCCCCAGCACCGCCACCACCCGCTCGTGCCCCTCCGGTGTCATGGCGACGAGCTTCACCTGGCCCTTGGCGAGCACGTGCATCTGGGTGGCGGGATCGCCCTGACGGAAGAGGTAGCTGCCGCGCGCGAAGGGGCGCTCGGGGCACACCCGCATGAACTCGGCCATGGCGTCGCCCGCCATCACCTCGGAGAAGCGCGTGTTCTGCGCGAACCAGACCGACGCTCGCATGAGCCGCACTGTAGCCGTTCCGGGCTCCCGGCGACCAGCCCCGCCGCCGTTCGGACAGGCGAGGCGACACGTCGGGCGCAGCGCTGCGAGCGAAATGCCTCGCACGAGTCACTTCGGGCGAGACGCTTCGAGCGAGGGGCCGAGCGCGTGGCGCTCCGCGCCTGGTTGCCGGCTGTCGCGCCTGGTTGCCGGCTGTACCGACGCGGAGCGCGACAGGACCCTAACCTCACACCATGACCACGCACCCGATCACCACGCACGCCCGTGGACGCGTGCGCGTCCTCGCCACCCTCGCAGCGCTCGCGTTCGCGCTCGTCCTCTCCTCCGCCGCCGCTATCAGCGAGGCGCAGTTGCAGCGCCTGCGCGTCTCGGCCGAGAACGCCACCATCCCGCTCGATGCGATCCTCTCCGGCGGCCCGCCGCCCCAAGGCATCCCCGCGCTCGGCTTCCGCGGCCTGCAAGGCGTCGCCGACGCCAGCCCCGAACCGCGCTTCGTGACCCAGGACGAAGCCAGCGCCTGGCTGGGCGAGCGCGAGCCCGTCGTCCTCATGCGCTTGGGCGGCGAGGCGCGGCTCTACCCGCTGCAGATCCTCACCTGGCACGAGATCGCCAACGACACCCTCGGGGGCGTTCCGGTCGCCGTCACCTTCTGCCCCCTGTGCAACAGCGCCCTGGCCTTCGACCGGCGCGTACCCGCCAGCGCAGCGCAGGTCGAGGCGCTGCGCCGCGACGGCCACGAGGTGCGCGCCGAGCCGCTGCCCGAGGACGCCGCCCGCACGTACGAGCGGCTCTACGGCCGGCCCGCGCCCGAGTACGGCATCGACGTCACCTTCGGCGTCTCGGGGCT
>PXAU01000099.1 GCA_003567075.1 Trueperaceae bacterium | reverse complement strand
GAGACCAGCACCCAATGCCCCTGCAGGGGATCGAAGCGGCGGTGGGGGTGGTCGGTGGGATCGAACATGGGCACGCTCCCGGAGGGTCCTGGTGGTGTCGTCGCTAGGTCAGCCTACGCCAGTCCGCGCCCGCTCGCGCACCCGCTGCGCCAGGCGGTGGGTTCGGAGCGCCTCGGCGTAGGAGCAGGTGACCGCACCCGGATCGCCCGCGCGCACGGCGGCCAGGAACGCCGCGTCCTGCGTGGCGACGGGGTCGTCCTGGGTTCGCACGACGCGCGCTTCGCGGCCGCTGTCGAGGGTGAGCGCGTCTTGCGTGATGGTGATGCGCTCGCCCTCGCGGTGGAGCCGCAGCTCGACCGCGTCGCTCGCTGCCAGCACCCAGGTGGCGGTGATGATCCCCAGCGCGCCCGTGCCGAAGCGGAGCGTGGCGCTGCTGGCCTCGGCGACGTCGACGTCGCTGGTCGTGGGACGCTCGGGGGTGTCGTACCCGGTGGGACACTCGCGGCGGACCTCGCCAGCGCGGCGCACCTCGGCAGCGTGCAGCACCTCGGCGTCACCGAGCAGGTGAAGCGCCAGGTCGAGCAGGTGGGTGGCCTGCTCCACGATCTGTCCGCCGCTCGTGGCCTCGCGCCGCCACCAGGGGGGTGCGGGTAGGCTCGAGTGCCAGGCGGCGGTCAGCAGCCGCACCGGGGGACCGGTGGCGAGCCGCTCGCGCACCTCCGCCAGCGTGTCCAGCGCACGCCAGTGGTAGCCAACCGCGGTGACGAGGCCGGCAGCGGCGACGTCGGCGGCGATCGACTCGGCCGTCGCGGCATCGGCCGAGAGCGGCTTCTCCACCAGGAAGGGGACGTCGGCGGCCACGAAGGCCGCCTCGCTGGGCCCATGGGCCGCAGGTGGCACGCAGATCCAGGCGGCGTCGACCTGCTCGTGCTGCAGCAGCGCGTTGACGTCTTCGAAGGCACGCCCGCCGTAGCGCCGTGCCTGCCGTAAAGCGCTCTCGGTCGCGCGGGCGACGTGCCCGACGAGGGTGACGTCGGGTCGTCGGGCGAGGACCTCGAGGTGCCGACGGGCGTGCCCGCCGGCGCCGACCATCGCCACGCGAAGGGGCGTCATGCGCCGGCCTCCGGGAAGCGCAGCACCACCTGCAACGCCTTCGCCGGCGCGTCAGCCAGCAGACGGTAGGCCGCGGCCGCGTCCTCGACGTCGAACGTGTGGGTGATCAGCGGGTCGAGGTCGAGCGCCCGCTCCGCCTGAAGCGCGAACACGGTGCGCGTGAGGCGTGACCTGTCCCAGCGATGGCTGCGTTCGGGTGCGACGCTGCCGATCTGCGAAGAGCGCAGCTGCACCCGGTTGTGGTGGAACTCTTCGCCGAGTGAGAGCCCCGAGGCCTCGCCCTGGAAGAACCCGAGGGCGACCACGGTGGCGCCGTAAGCGGCCGTGCGGATCGCCTCGTGCAGGGCGGGCGCGACGCCGCTCGCCTCGAAGGTCACGTCGGCTCCGCGTCCCCCGGTGTGGGCCCGCACGACCTCGGCCGGGGAGCCATGCGACGGGTCGAGCGCCAGCTGCACGGCGCCGAGCCCGGTGGCAAGGCGCCGCCGCCGCTCGATCGGGTCCACGCCCACCACCCTCGCCCCCGAACGCGTGCAGAGCTGCGCGACGATCTGCCCCACCACGCCGAGACCGAAGACGGCGACGGTCTCACCGATCCGGACGGCGCCGTCGAGGACCCCGTTGAGCGCGACGGCTCCGATATGCGCGAAGATGCCCGGACGCGGCTCGAGGCCGTCTGGGAGCGCGCGCGACGTCGCGTCCGTGGCGTCCATCACCGCGTGGCTGCGGTGCCCCCAGGTGCCGTAGACCAGCCCGCCCAGCGCGACGCCCTTGGTTTCGGGACCGAGCTCGACGACGCGCCCCACCTCCTCGTAGCCGAGGTGCGTCAGCGGGAAGGACAGGCTGGCGTCGGCGTCGTCGAGGAACAGCCGTTGCTCCGGATCCCAGCGCTTCGAGGCGAACGGCGTGCTGCCGCGGTAGGCCGCGAGCTCGGTACCGGCACTGATGCCGGAGTAGAGCGTCGCGACGCGCACCTCCCCAGGCGCCAACGGCGGATCGGGCTCGTCGCGGAGCTGGACCGTGTACGGTGCTGCGAGCGTCACGAGCCGCGCCATCAGGCGCTCGGCGGCAGTGCGGAAGCGGCCACGTCGTGGCCTACACCGTGCGCGAGAAGCGCTGCGTCTGGCCCTCGTGGCGCTTCAAGTAGGCATCGAAGGCCATGCAGACGTTGCGGACGAACAGGCGCCCCTCGCGCGTGACCTCGATGGCGTCGGGTGTGATCTGCACGAAGCCGTGTTCTGCCGGCCCCGCTCGCAGCTCGCGCAGCGAGGCTTCGAAGTAGTCCGCGAAGTCGATGCCGTGGGCGCGCTCGATGGCGCGCACGTCGAGGTGGAAGGTGCACATTAGGCTCTGGATGACGTCGCGTCGGATGACATCGTCGCGGCTGCGCTCGAAGCCGCGCTCGACCGGCGGCACGCCCGCCATCACCGCCTCTTCGTAACGCGTGAGCTTCTTGGTGTTCTGCACGAAGGCGCCGCCGATCTCGCCGATGGCCGACACGCCGAAGCCGAGCGAGTCCTCGGCCGGTGTGGTGGTGTAGCCCATGAAGTTGCGCTTGAGCGTTCGCTCGCGCGCCGCGACAGCCAGCGCGTCGCTCGGCAGCGCGAAGTGGTCCATCCCGATCTGCTCGTAGCCGGCGGCCCTGAAGCCTTCATGAGCGATGCCGAAGAGCTCGAGCTTGACTTCGCGCGGCGGCAGGTCCTCGAGGTGGATCTGCTTCTGGTGCGCCTTGATCCACGGGACGAAGGCGTACGAGTAGACCGCCACGCGCTCGGGCTGCAAGGCAACGGTACGCGCCACCGTGTCGCGGAAGCGCTCGGGCGTCTGCTGCGGCAGGCCGTACACCAGGTCCATGTTGATCGAGTCGATGCCAGTGGCGCGAAGGTGCTCGTGCAGCTCGCGCGTCTGATCGTAGGTCTGCCAGCGACCGATCGCGTCCTGGACGGCGGGGTCGAAGTCCTGCACGCCCATCGAGAAGCGGTTGAAGCCGAGGCCGGTGAGCAGCTCGACCTGCTCGGCGCTCGTCACGCGCGGGTCGACCTCGATCGCGACCTCGGCGCCAGGCAGCACCTCGAAGCGATCCGTCAGCACGTCCCACAGCCGCTGTAGCTCGGGCACGGTGAGGTAGGTGGGCGTCCCGCCACCCCAGTGCAGCTGGGCCACGCTGGTGCGCGCGCCAAGCCGCTCGGCCACCAGGTCGATCTCGCGCTCGAGGTGGTCGAGGTAGCCCTCGGCCACCCCACGCTTGCGCGTGATGATGACGTTGCAGCCGCAGAAGCTGCAGCGCTCACTGCAGAAGGGCAAGTGCACGTAGAGGGCCAGCGGTTCGTCCGGACGCTGCGACGCCTGGTCCAGCATCGCCAGGTAGCGCTCGGCGGTGACGCCGTCGTGGAACTCCACCGCCGTCGGATACGACGTGTAGCGCGGCCCGGGACGGTCGTAGCGGGCCAGACGCTCGGCGGTGAGGGTAGCCGGCATGGTCATGGGCGCATCGTACCCAGCGGGTCGGCGCCTGCGGCGACGGGTCGCGACGGCGTGCTGCCGACGGCCGCTGGCGCGACGGCCTCCGCGTCCAGCTCGGGCGTACGCAGCGCCTCGGGGGCACCGCACGACGCGCGCACCACCAGCTGCGCGTCCAGGAGCACCTGTCGCTCTGCTGGGGCCCGACCTTCGATGAGCGCGATCACCAGCTCCATCGCGCGCCGCCCGTGCTCCACCGCTGGCGAGCGCACGGTGGTGAGCGGCGGCAGCAGGTATCGGGCGGTGGGTATGTCGTCGTAGCCGACCACGGCGACGTCATCGGGAACGCGTCGGCCCAGGGCCGCCAGGGCGCTGAGCGCGCCCAGCGCGATGGTGTCGTTGCCGCAGAAGAGGGCGCTCACGTCGGGGTCGCGCAGGAGCAGGCTGTGCACGGCCGCGGCGCCGCTGGCGGCACTGAAGGCGCCGACGGCGACGAGGGTCGGTTCGAACGCCAGGTCGGCGGCCTCGAGTGCCGTCCGGTAGCCACGCAGGCGGGCGTCGGTGGCCAGGTACTGGCTGGGCGCGAAGGTCACGTGGCCGACGCGCGTGTGGCCGAGCCGCAGCAGGTGCGCCGTGGCGGCCTCGGCCAGGCGCGGCTCGTCCGTGCACACCGTCGCCGGGTCGCAGCTCGGCAGCGGCGCCAGCGTCACGACGGGGAAGCCGTCGCGCACGAGCTGCGGCAGGCGGGTGTCGTCGCGGCGCGGGTTGATGACGATGAGCCCGTCGATCTGCTTGGCGCGCACCATCTCATGGTACGCGTCGGGTCGGGTCACGTCCTCGACCGCCTCGACCAGCACGCGGAAGCCGAGGTGGCGGGCCACCTGGTTGATGCCGTACAGCGTCTGCGGGATGAACGCGTCCACCACCAGATGCTCGGCGTGGCACACGACCAGACCCACCGTATGGGTGCGGCCCGACACGAGCGAGCGCGCCGCCGCCGAGGCGACGTAGCCGAGTTCCCGCGCCACGGCCAGCACGCGCGCGCGGGTGGCGCTTCCGATGGTGGTGCCAGGCGCGTCGTTGAGGACCAGCGACACCGTGGTGAGCGACCCCCCGGCCCGTTCCGCCACCTGCTTGAGCGTGACTCGTGTGCGCATGTTCCATACGCTCCCGCACCCCGCAGTCCGCGGTCCACCGGTGCCGCGCGGGGGGCGCACCAGTCTACCCGAGCACCTCAGGCCGTCGTTGGCGCATCGGGGACGAGGTCTGGCGGGAGCCACTCGGCGTGCGCGACGAGCAACTCGTCGACCAGCTCGCGGATGCGGTCGAGCGGTAGCTCGGCGGCTGTGTGCGGGTCGAGCATGGCGGCGTGGTACACGTGCTCGCGCTCGCCCCGCAGGACCGCCGCGACGGTGAGCTCCTGGACGTTGACGTTGGTCTTTATCAGCGCGCACAGTTGCGGCGGCAGGGCGCCCACCCGCACCGGCTGCACGCCGTTGGCATCGACCAGACAAGGCACCTCCACGCAGCAGCCCTCGGGCAGCCCGTCGATCAGGCCGGTGTTGGGGACGTTGCCGTAGACGACCGCCGGCGCGCGGGTCTCGATCGCCTCGATGATGGTGGCGCCGTACTCGATCGAACGCTCCACCTGATGGATCCGCTCGAACGCCTGCAGGGTGTGCTCGCGTGAGCCCGGCATCACCCGGATACCGGCGCTGTCGATCGCCCGTTCGAGCTCGGCGCGGTTGACGCTGCCGGGCGCGCGGAGTTCGCGCTCCACGAAGGGCCAGCTTCGCTCGGCCAGCTCGCAGCGGCCTAGGTACTCGTCGAGCGGCACGTTGTAGCGCTCGACCAGTTCGGGCTGCGCACGCTTGATGAACCACGGCACGTACTCGGCGAGGTGCTCGCTGGACTCGGTCACGAAGGCGCCGAGATGCTCGAGCAGGGTGTAGCGGACACGGTTCCAGTCGGGTACGCGGCCTTCGCGAGCCAGTCGCCTGAGAGCGGGGTAGAGGTCCTCGCCGCGGTGCTCGAGGCGCAGGTAGAAGGCCATGTGGTTGATCCCGGCGGCGAGGTAGTCGAGCTCGTCGACCGGGACGCCGAGGTCGTGCGCCAGCTGCGCCGCGGTGCCCTGCACGCTGTGGCACAGGCCCACCGTGGGGATGGGCGAGGCGGCGTTGAGCGCCCAGGTGACCATCGCCATGGGGTTGACGTAGTTCAGGTGCAGCGCCT
>PXAU01000366.1 GCA_003567075.1 Trueperaceae bacterium | reverse complement strand
CCTGCGGCCGCGAGGAGCGCCGGGCCGATCAGCATCGCTGGCGGCGCCTCGTGCACCACCGGCTTCGGCGCGACCAAGGCGCGTCCAGCGAACGGCTTCCAGGCCACCAGAACGGCGATGACGAGGAGCACGGCGCTCGCTGGCACGAGGGGGACGAGCAACCAGGCCGGGCCCGCGAGGAGCGCCTCGTACGCCAGCTCCTTCGCCACGAAGCCGAACAGGGGCGGCAGGCCGGCGGCGCTCACGCCAGCCACGACGGCCGTGACAAACGTGACCGGCATGACCCGGCCGAGCCCGCCCAGGGCCGTGACGTCGCGCGTCCCGGCCTCATGGTCGACCGATCCGGCCACCATGAACAGCGGCGCCTTGTACAGCGCATGCGCGAGCAAGAACACCACCAGCGCCTCACCAGCGTACGTCCCGCCGATCCCGATGAGCATCACCATCGTCGCCAGCGCCACGACGGTCGAGTACGCCAAGAGCGCCTTGCTGTCGCGCCGCAGCAGCGCGAGCGCGGCAGCCACCACGACCGTGACGCCACCGACCAGGCTCAGTGTCCATACCCACAGCGGCACGGTGGCGAACACCGGCGCCATACGCGCGAGCAGGTATACACCAGCCTTGACCATGGTGGCCGAGTGGAGATACGCCGACACCGGCGTAGGCGCAGCCATGGCGTTGGGCAACCAGAAGTGGAACGGGAACTGGGCCGACTTCGTGAACGCGCCGAGCGCGACGAGCACCACCACGGCCGGCAACATGGGGCTGGCGAGCAGCGCGCTCGGGTCGGCGATGACGCCGCTGATGGAGGTGGTGCCGGTGGCGGCGATGATGAGCAGGAAGCCGGCCAGCATGGCCAATCCGCCACCCGCCGTCACCAGCAACGCCTGCAGAGCGCTGGCGCGACTCTCGGCCTGCTCGTGTTTGTAGCCGACCAGGAAGAACGAGGTGATGCTGGTGAGTTCCCAGAAGACGAACAGGCTGATGAAGTCGTCCGCCGTGACCACACCCAGCATGGCGCCCATGAAGGCGAGCAGGATCAGGTAGAAGCGCGGCAGGTTGGGATCGCCTCGAAGGTACCCACCGGCGTACACGACGACGGCCGTGCCGATGCCGGTGACGATGAGCGCCAACAGCAACGAGAGCCCATCCATTCGCATCGCCAGGTTGACGTCCAGTCGCGGCACCCAAGCGCTCACCTCGTGCACGCTCTCCCCTGCCGCCACCCTGGGCAGGTACCCGAGGTACCAGGCCGTGAGCCCAGCCGGCAGAAGCGCCAGCCACCAGCCGGCCCGGTCACCCGCCCAGCGGATGATCCAGGGTGCCGCGGCGGCGACGGCGAAGGTCACCAGAACAGCGCTCAGCACGCCATCGCCCCAGCATGCAGTCGGCGCTTCGTCGTGGGCCTCAAGGGCCGCGGGGTCATGTCGCCTCCTCGGATCGCCGCGTGGGTCACGCTAGCAGCGGACGTGCTCACCGACCCGCTCTACGGCCGTGGGCCGGCGGGCGGTACGGGTCGGGACGGATGGTGGCCGGGCGGTGAGGGCCACCTGCTCCCACGGCCAACCCGCCACCTATACCAGATTCGCGCGGGTGACGGCGTCGCAGGGTTTCGACTCGATCACCGCGCCAGCCCGACTGGCGGCGCTGGTCGAATCAGAAGCCGTTGCTTCGACGCTTCGGGAGGTACAACAAGCGCCCGGCCACGGCCTGCCCTGCAGGCTCCGTGAGCCACATCTCGAGCGCCCCCCAGAGATCGTCGCTGAGTCGCAACTCGACATGATGGACGCCGTTGGCCGAGCGCCACTCGGAGCGCGACAAGGCGCCTCCGTGTTCGCTCACCAGGTCCTCCAACACCTCTGCGACGGCGGCGACGGTCCCCGGGTCGATCGTGAAGCACATGGTGCCAGGATCGAGCGTGAGGTCGCAGGGCACCTCGAGCGCATGCAACTGCTCCAAGAGGTCACGAGCGACCGAGCCGTACGGCGAACGCTCGATGTCGTTGTGGGCGCCGGCCGCGCCCGTGGCTCCCAGGACGAGTACCAGCACCCACACCCACCACCACCGGCGGACGCGCGGGCGCTGTCTGTGCACGGTCATCGACACGTTCGTCCTCGCTCGCTTGGGACGCGCGGGCCACAGAGGGCTCGGTGTGGTTGGCGGGCGATTCGCCACCGTTCGCGGTCGCTCATAGTGTGACATGCACCACACCTGCTTCGCGTGAGGCGCTGCCTGCTGCTCACGACGAGCGCGCCACGAACCCTCGGAGCCGCTCGAGCGGCCAGGTGTTGATCACCTGATCCGGCTCGAGCCACGCTCGGCGTGCGGTGAGCACGCCGAAGCGCATGTCGTCCAGTCCGTGCACGCTGTGCGCGTCGGTGTTGATCACAACGCGGCAGCCCGCCCGGACGGCACGCATCAGGTCGACGTCGCCGGCATCGAGCCGCTGCGGCGAGGCGTTGCACTCGATCGCGACGCCGGCTTGCGCCGCTGCCTCGAACACGGCGTCCAGGTCGACGTCGTAGCCGTCGCGCCGCCCAAGCAAGCGGCCGGTGGGGTGGGCCAGCAGGTTGACCTGGGGGTGCTGCAGCGCACGCACGATGCGCGAGGTCTGTTCGGCCTGCGGTAGCTCGAAGTGCGAGTGCACCGCAACGATCACCAGGTCGAGGCGCGCCAACCAGTCGTCGTCCAGGTCGAGGCTCCCATCGCGCAGGATGTCGACCTCGAGGCCGCGGAGCAGGACCGGTGGCTTGCCATGGCGTTCCTCCTCGAGCCGGTCGAGGGCCTCCCATTGACGTGCCAGCTTCGCCGCGTCGAGCCCACCCGTCATGCGCAACGCTTGGCTGTGGTCGGTGATGGCGGCGTAGGCGTACCCGCGCGCGGCGCACGCGGCCAGCATCGCCGCCGGATCGTCGGCGCCGTCCGACCAAGTGGTGTGCATGTGCAGGTCGCCACGAAGCGCCTCGAGCGTGATGAGCGCCGGCAGTTGGCCTGCTTCTGCAGCAGCGATCTCGCCCCGGTCCTCGCGCAGCTCGGGAGGGATCCACGACAGCCCCAGCCCCTCGTACACGGCCTCCTCCTCGGCGGCGGCGACCACCTCCTCCCGCTCGCCCTCATTCGCCTCACGGACGAGCCCGTACTCGGAGAGCTTCAGCTCGCGCTCGAGAGCGCGCTGTCGCAACGCGACGTTGTGTGCCTTCGAGCCGGTGAAGTAGGCCAGCGCCGCCCCGAAGTGCTGGTCGGCGACGACCCGCAGGTCGACCTGCAACCCCCTTGCGAGGCGCACGCTGGTCTTGGTGTCACCGCTCCCGAGGACCTCAACCACGGCGTCGGCGTCGCGCAACACGCGCATCACCGGCGCCGGGTCGTCGGCGCTTGCCAGCAGGTCGACGTCGCCAACGGTTTCCCGTCCCCGCCGCAGGCTGCCCGCCACCGCGGCGCGGAGCACCCCTGGCGCCTCGCCGACGAGCTCCAGCAACGGCGTCACGAGGGCGTCCGCGTCGCCGAGCCGCACCCGTCCGTGGTGCCGGCGCACGTGCTCGATCCCGCTCAGGATGCGTGCCTGCGTCTTGGCGCCGAACCCCGGCAGGTCGGCCACCCGCCCCTCCTGCGCCACGCGCTCGAGCGACGCGAGGTCGGTGACGTCGCGCTGGTGCCACAAGGCGGCGGCGCGTTTGGGGCCCACGCCAGGCACCTGTACCACCTCCAGCAACCCCAGCGGCACCCGCGCGCTCAGCTCGACGAGCTGTGGCAAGGCTCCGTCGCACAGGAGCGCGGTGATCGCACTGGCGAGATCCTTGCCGACCCCCTGGAGCGCCGTCAGGTCGGCGTCTTCGGCAACCATGACGGCTAATGACGCCGGGTGGGCAGCGACCGTCTCCGCGGCGTTGCGATACGCGCGCACGCGGAAGGCGTTCGCCCCGTCGATCTCGAGCAGGTCGGCGGTGCGCGCGAGTTGGGCGGCGATCTCGACGTTGCTGAGCCGGCGTGAGGCCTTCATGCGCTACCGCTGGTCAGTGGCCCGGTGTCGACGCCCTGGGCCTCGAGCCACTTGAGGAACCCCTCCTCGTCGAGCACCTCGGTGCCGAGCGCCTCCGCCTTGCGCAGCTTGCTACCCGCGTCCTGACCGGCCACGAGCAAGGTGGTGCGCTTCGAGACGCTGCCCGCGGCCTTCCCGCCCAGGCGCTGCACCAGCGCCTGGGCCTCCTCGCGGGTGAAGCGCTGCAGCGCACCCGTGAACACGACGGTGGCCCCGGCCAGCGGCTGGCGCGCCTCCTCCACCACCTCGATGGGTTCCGTCTCGACGTACCGATCGAGCGCGTCCAACACCGCTGCGTTGCGCGGTTCGTGGAGGAAACCGTGGATCGCCGCGGCCATCACCGGCCCTACCCCGTCCACCACTTCGAGCGCCTCTCGATCGGCCGCTCGGAGCGCTTCGAGCGTACCGAAGCGCTGGGCGAGGGTCCGCGCCATGGCGGCGCCGACCTCGGGGATGCCGAGGCCGTACAGCAGTTGCGGCAGCTCGGTGCGCCGGCCGCGCGCAATGGCTTCGACCAGCTTACGTGCCGATACCTCGGCGAAGCCGTCGAGTTCGGCGAGGGTACCCTCGTCAAGCTCGAACAGGTCCGCGAGGTGACGCACGAGCCCGCGGTCGACCAGTTGCCGCGCCGTGCGTTCGCCCAGCCCGTCGATGTCGAGGCCGCGACGGCTGGCGAAGTGCACGATCCGACCGGTGAGCTGGGCCGGGCACTCGAAGGCGTTCGGGCAAACGGTGTAAGGGCCCCGCGGCTCGAGCGCTGCGCCGCACGAGGGGCAACGCTCAGGCATCCGAAAGGGATCGCTGCGCGCATCCGGGCTGTCGACGCGTTCGACCACCTGCGGGATCACGTCGCCGGCTCGTTCGACCCGAACGGTGTCGCCCTCACGGATGTCCTTGCGCTCGACGTCCTCCCTGTTGTGCAGGTTCGCGCGGCTGACCGTGACCCCACCGAGGCTGACGGGGCGCAGAAGCGCGACCGGCGTGACGGCGCCCGTCCGGCCCACGCTCACCACGATCCGCAGCACCTGGCTCACTTCCTTGCGCGGCGGGAACTTGAGCGCGTAGGCCCAGCGGGGATGGTGCGCCGTGGCGCCGAGCGACCGCCGGAGACGGAGGTCGTCGAGCTTCACCACGAGCCCGTCGATCTCGTACGGCAACGCGTCGCGGCGCTGCGCAAGCGCCTCGAAGTACGCCAAGGCGCCGTCGACGTCCTCGGCCCAGGCGTGCTCCGGGTTGACCGGCAGGCCCCAGGCACGGAACGCGTCGAGCACCTCGCCGTGGCTCGCAAAGAGGGCCCCAGCGGCCTCGGCATCGCGCTCGAAGCCGTCGTGCTCGAGGAGATCGTAGGCGTAGAGCGCCAGTGGACGCGACGCCGCCAGCGCCGGGTCGAGCTGACGCACGGTCCCCGCGGCGGCGTTGCGCGGGTTGGCGAACGGTGTCTTGCCGGCGGCCAGCAGGGCCTCGTTCACGTCATCGAAGCCCTCGAGCGGGAGGAAGACCTCACCGCGCACCGCCAGCAGCCGAGGGGCCCGGCACTCGGTCTCGACGAGCTGCCGTGGAACGGCAGCGATGGTACGCACGTTGGCCGTCACCACCTCGCCGCGGACCCCGTCCCCTCGCGTGACGGCGCGCGCGAGCCGACCATCGTCGTACACGAGCTCGATCGAGAGGCCATCGAGCTTCGGCTCCAGCGAGTAGCGTACGGCGTCCTCACCGAGGACCCGTCGCACGCGCGCCTCGAACTGGCGGAAATCGGCGGCAGCGGCGGAGCTGTCGAGGCTCAGCATCGGCGCCACGTGCGTGGTGGTCTCGAGCGCCGCGAGTGGCGCACCGCCGACGCGCTGCGTCGGGCTGTCCTCGGACACGAGCTCCGGGTGCTTGTCCTCGAGCGCGCGCAGTTCGCGCACCAGCGCATCGTACGCGTCGTCGGCGATCTCTGGGGCGTCGAGCACATGGTAGCGGTGGTCATGGTGCGCGATCTGCCGGCGCAGCACCTCGATGCGCTCGGCCGGGTCGCGCGTGCCATCATCGGTCATGGCACCCAGTGTAGGCGCTCAGCGCAGTTCCCAGATTGCGTCGCCAGTCCAACACGTGCTCATCTCAACTCGGTAGGGTCAAGGGTATGGCGACGGAGAGGCGAGGAGCATGGCTGTGGCGGCTGGCGCGCAGCGCGTGGTGTGGCGTCGTGATCAGCGTGCTCGTGCCCGTGTCGGCGCAGAACGACCTGTACGGACCGGCGACCCCGCCCGACGCCGCCTGGATCAGGGCCGTGAACGCGGAGGCGACGGGCGGCCTCGGCATCCGCGTGGCCGATGGACCGCTCGAGTCCGTTGCCTTCGGCGACGCGACCGCCTACCGCCTGGTCGAGCCCGGCGACGTCGAGGTCGACCTCGGAGGCGAGAGGCTGACCGTCCAGGTCGAGCCCACCGACTTTGTAACGGTGGTCGCACACGTCGAAGGCCCGCTCGTGATCGCCGACACGGCGCTGGTCGACGTGTCGCGCGGCCTGCTGGCGCTGTACAACCTCACCAGTTTCGAGCGTCTCGAGTTGGCCGTGGTGGATGGGCCGAGCGTCGTCTCCGACGTCGCGCCTGGAAGCCAGGCCGCGGTCGCCGTGAACGAGGCCGAGGTGGCGCTGAAGGTGCGCGCTGATGACGAGGTGATCGGTCGGCTCGACGCGCGCCTTTTCGAGCGGGGTGTGGCGCACGCCGTGATCGTGGTGGAGGGTCCGGACGGGCCGCTGGTGCGGTACGTCGCGGCTGTCGCGTCGGAGTGACGCGTGGTCTTCACGAGCACCGTCTTCCTCTTCCTGTTCCTACCGCTGTTCCTGACGCTGTACGCGTTGCTGCCAGCACGCTTTCGCACCGCCTGGATCCTGCTCGCCTCGTACGCCTTCTACGCCTGGTGGCGGCCTGACTTCGCGCTTGTCTTCGCCGGCTCGACCATCGCGGCCTACGCCGTAGGGCAACGGGTCGGCGTCTGGCGCGAAACGCGCCCAGCCGCGGCACGGCGCATCCTCGCGCTCGGGATCGCGTTGCAACTCGGCACCCTCGGCTACTTCAAGTACGCCGAGTTCGGCGTGGAGAGCCTCAACGCCATCCTCGTGGCGTGGGGCGCCGCACCGCTTCCCGCGCTGTCCGTGATCTTGCCCATCGGCATCTCCTTCTACGTCTTCCAGTCGATCAGCTACATGGTCGACGTGTGGCGCGGCGACGCGCCGGCGCATGCCCGCTTCGTCGACGTCGCCGCGTACATCGCGCTCTTCCCACAGCTGATCGCGGGCCCCATCGTCCGCTACAAGACGATCGCGCACGTGCTGCACGCTCCTCGCAGCAGCCTGCCGCTGGTTGGCGAAGGGGCGCAGCGCTTCATGCTCGGCTTCTGCAAGAAGGTGTTGATCGCCGACGCGCTCGCGCCGATCGCCGACGGCGCCTTCGCGCTCACGTCGCCCACGGCGACCGAGGCCGCGCTGGGCGTGCTGGCCTTCGCTGCCCAGCTCTTCTTCGACTTCAGCGGCTACAGCGACATGGCGATCGGCCTGGGGTTGATCCTCGGCTTCCGCTTCAAGGAGAACTTCGACCGGCCGTATCTGGCCGCGAGCATCACCGAGTTCTGGCGCCGCTGGCACATCAGCCTCTCGCGCTGGCTGCGCGACTACCTCTACATCCCGCTCGGCGGGAACCGCCGCGGCACCGGTCGCACCTACGTGAACTTGATGGTGGTCATGCTCCTCGGCGGCCTCTGGCACGGTGCGGCCTGGTCGTTCGTGGCCTGGGGCGCCTGGCACGGCGGCCTCCTGGCGCTCGAGCGCTGGCGCGGGGTTGGGGAGCGGCCCCGCAGCCTGCGCGGTATGGCAGGTACGTTCGTGCTCGTCCTGATCGGCTGGGTGCTGTTCCGCTCGGTCGACCTGGCGCACGCCGCCACGGTGTTCCAGGCGCTGATCGGCGCCAGCGGCTGGTCGCTTTCGCCTGAACTCGCCTGGCAACTGACACCGCGCGGGTTCGTCACGTTGGCCGTGGCCTACGCGTTGATCTGGTTCCCGCCTGCTACGGTAGGCCGTGGTGCTCGCAACCTCGTCGACCGCGTCGCTGTGCTTGGCCAAAGGGTGCTGCGCTGGAGCCTCCTGCCGTTGTTCGTGCTGGCTGTGATGCGGGCCGTCGCCGACAGCTACTCACCCTTCCTCTACTTCCGGTTCTGAGGATCGTGCCGTGACCACGCGCTCCGGTGTCAGCAAAGCGGCCAACGTCCCCGAGCCCGAAACGTCGCCGGGGGATGCCGCCACTGCGTCGTCAGAGGTGTGGATCGGCGTCGCCACGGGCTCGCGTTGGCGCTGGACCTACGCCATCGGTTTCGCGCTCGTGCTCGTAAGCGGCTTCGCTGCCGCCCTGCTCAACCCGGCGTTGCCGCGTTCACCCAGCGAGCGCTTTAGCGACGGCAGCTGGGCCGAGGCGTACCAGCGCAGCTTCGACGCGGCCTCCCCCCTGCTTGCGCCTGCGCGGACCGCGTGGGGGATCATCGACACCGGTCTCTTCGGTCAGGGTCGACTCGGTGTGCTCGTGGGGGAGGAGGGCTGGCTCTACAGCCGCGAGGAGTACGCTACGGTGCCCGACGCCGCTGGGGCGATCGAGGCGACGGTGGCCCGCATCGCGTCGGTCCGGTCGTCGTTGGCGGAGCAGGATATCGACCTGGTGGTGGCATTGGTGCCTGCCAAGGCGGCGATGGTTCCCGAGCACGCCCCCGCCCCGCTGCCGGCCGCCGCGGCTGAGCGTTACGAGGCGTTGGTGACGCAGCTGCGCCGCGCTGGCGTGATCGTCAGCGATCTACGCCCGCCGCTGGCGGGGTTGCCCGACGGGACGCCCGCCTACCTGCGCACGGACACGCATTGGACGCCGGCGGGAGCGGCCGTGGCCGCGGCGAGCATCGCGGACACCATCGACGAGCACGCGCCGTTCGATGGTCTCGGCCAGCGGCGCTACCGCACCGAGCTCGGTTCGCTGCACGAGCACTGGGGCGACCTCACGGTGTTCCTCGACCTCGGACCGCTGCTGCCACGCCTCGGGCCGCCAGCCGACATGCTGGCCGTGCCGCAGACCCGCAGCCTGGACCCGGCCAGCGGCGACCTGTTCGGCCCGGTGGAGGTGCCGGTGGCCTTGGTCGGTACGTCCTACAGCGCTGACCCCAGCTGGAACGCCGCCGGCGCCCTCCGCGAAGCCCTCGGAGCCGACGTGATCGACGCCGCCGTCAGTGGTCTGGGCCCATGGGAGCCGATGCGCCGCTATCTCGAGGGCGAGGCCTTCGTTACGGCGCGCCCGCAGGTCGTCATCTGGGAGTTCCCGGAACGCTACGCGACCCTCGAGGGGTACGGGCCGGAGGTGACAGCGTGGTGAGGCGGTCGCTGCGCGTCCTCTTCGCCCTGGTCGTCGTGGCGCTCGCGCCGCTCGCATCCGGGCAACCCGGTCACGTCGTCGACCTCGACTTCAGGGGCACGTTCTCCGCGAGCGCAGTGGCCGGTCAGACGACGGGCCGCTTCCGCAACAACGGCACCGAGCCGCTCCCCGTCCGCAGCGCCGTGCACAGCTACGTCCTGCGCTTCGAGACGAGCGACGAGAATGGCGATCCGGCCACGGCGCTGGCCCTCTTGTTCGTTCCCGACGACCCCGTCGACGCCGGATCCCTCCTCGCCTTCGCCCCCGGCTCGACCGGCCTCGTCGACGCGTGCGCTCCGTCGCGCCCGTACGTCGAAGGGGGCAGCCTCGATACCTACGGCGCTTACGCCCTCGCCTACGCCGGCCAAGGGTTGCCGACGGTGATGCCGAACTACCTCGGCTTCTTCGCCCCCGAGCGGCGGCAACCGTACTTCGTAGCGGACGCCGAGGCGCACGTGCTGCTCGACGCCTTGCGGGCCGCAGCGAGCGTGTTGGCGGACCTCGACGCGGCCTTGGCCCCGCACGCGAGCTTCGTGGCAGGATTCTCGCAGGGTGGTCATGCGGTCTTCGCAGCCGCCGATCGGGCGGCGGGCTACGCGCCAGACGTGCCGCTCACAGGCCTGCTGGGGTTCGGCGCGAGCGGCGAGGTGGACGTGGTGATGCGCCCCTTCCCGTACGTCGCGCCCTGGATCCTCGTTGCCTATGCCGACGTCTACGACGGTGCCATCGAGCCCGAGGCGCTGCTGCAGGAAGCGTACGCGCGCCGGCTCATGGGCGACATCGAGCGTCTGTGCATCCTGGACGTACAGGCCCAGTACCCGGGCGATCCAGCTGCGTTGCTCGTGCCCGAGTTGGCCGCGGCCCTGCGCCAGGGCACGTTGGCTGACGCCTTCCCTACGCTCGACAGGTTGATGCGAGCCAACCAGACGGGCCTCCAGGACCATGGGCTGCCCGTCATCATGCTGCAGGGCGTCGACGACCCCATCGCTCCCCTGGCTGACCAGAACCGCTTCGTCAGCCGGCTGTGCGAGCTGGGGAGCAGCGTTCGCTACCCGAACTACCTGCGAACCCGCCACGAGACGCGCTACATCGGCTTCGAGGAGGCGCTGGGCTGGATGCGTGCCCTCGCCGCCGGCGAGCCGGCACCGTCCGATTGCGATGCCGTGGGCCGGGAGTGACGGACATGGGAGGTCACATGACGAGAACCAGACGATTCCTCCACCCTGGCCTCGTGGGGCTGGCCATGCTGCTGGCGGCGTGGCCGTTGGCGCCCCGAGCCGCGGCGCAAGCCCCGCCATCGCCAGCCGACCTCACCCTGCCGCCTGGCAGCCTGGTGGAAGTGGTCTACGACGAACGGTTGTCGGTGACGCAGGTGCGCGACGCGGCAGCCTCACCCTTCGGGCGCTTCGGACCGCCGCAGGTCGACAACGCGGTCGACGTGTTCCAGCTGCGCTTCGTGACCACGGGACTCGCGGGCGAGGTCGCGGTGGTGAGCGCCTCGTTGTTCGTCCCGGTGGAGCCAGCCGCCGGCGCAGCGCCGATGTACGTGTTCGGTGCGGGTACGACGGGCTTGGCGGACGCGTGCGCCCCCTCCCGCGAGATGGAGCTCCCGCAACCCCTCGGCGAGTACCGCGCCTATCTCGCGCCCTACGCCGGGCGCGGCATCGTCACGGTGTTCCCGGACTACCTCGGCTTCGAGACCCCCGGACGGCCCCAGGCGTACTTCCATGCCGCCAGCGAAGCGCACGTGATGCTCGATGCCGCGCGAGCCACCCGCGCGCTGTTCACCGAGGCACCGTGGTTGGGCGTACTCGAGGACGTGGTGGTGATGGGCGGCTACTCCCAGGGAGGGCATGCTGCCTTCGCGGCAGCCGACCTCCGACCGTGGTACGCACCCGAGGTGTCACTGGCAGGCCTCATCGGCTACGGCGCCACGACGGACGTCCAGCCGCTCTTCCTCGAGGGGCCGTACTACGCGCCGTACGTGATCGCTAGCTGGTCGGCGATATACGGTGCCGAGCAGGTGAACGCACCGGCCATCCTCGCCCCACGCTGGCTACCGGCACTGACCAACGAGGCCCAGAGCGTCTGCGTCGACCGTGCCCAGCAGATCTTCCCCTTCGACGTAGACGCGATGTACACGCCCGCGTTCGCCCGAGCGTTGCGGCAGGGGACGCTGGCGGCGGACTTCCCCGGCATGCACGCGCTGTTCGAGGAGAACCGGACCGGACTCTCGGGTCACGGGCTCCCTGCCCTCGTGGTGCAGGGCGGCCAGGACATCATCGTGCGCGACCCGACGCAGGAGCGGTTCGTGGCGGCGCTATGCGCCGCCGGGAGCGCGGTGGAGTACCTCAACGTGCGCGAAGCGCGTCATCGCGACACACGACCGGCCGGCTTCGAGGCAGCCGTGGCCTGGATTGCCGAGCGCGCCGCTGGTGCACCGGCGCCGTCGACGTGCCCACCGTGAGCGAGGCCACCGTGAGCGAGGGTGGTGCAGCGGCGGACAGCGGCGCGAACGGCCCCTGGCGCTGCCCCGCAGGTGGTCGCTGCCGCAGCGCCGCTCGGCGGGCAACGGCCGCCACAAGGTCATGGATGGCGACCACTGTGCAGCCGCTGAGCGCGATGGCGACGAAGGCCACACCGAGCCACAGCACCGCACTCACGCGGGAACCTCGGTGGTGCGGCACAAGGGTGTGAAGGGTGTCGGCATCGGATACCTCATTTGTTAAGGTAGCCGATTCTGCCCTCGTCAGAGCGTGAGCCATTGCACACGGCGTGCGCAAGGGGCGCCAGGCGCCTCGGCGTCTCGGGTGCGCGGTCGCGCCATACGATCGGCGCTGGGCTCGGCGCATCCGCTCAAGTGGGCACGGGCTGCACCAGGCTCGGGTCGTCGAGGCGAGCGTTCCCGACGCGCGGGTCGACCGGGTAGTAGCGCAACCAGGCATCGGGGCATGGAGCCAGGACGTCGCCGACGGCGGTCGGATCCCTGCTGCTCGGATCCAGCCAGCGTGCGAGGTCGGCGGCGCCCAACACCACCGGCATGCGCTCGTGGAGTTGGGCCATGAGCTGATTCGGGGCGCAGGTCAAGACCGTGACGCTGTTCCCGTCGACGCGCTCCGCATAGAGGCCGGCGAGGAGGAGCGGCGCCCCGTCGGAGCGCACGACGTGATACGGCCGTTTGCGATCGCCCTCGCGTCGCCACTCGAAGAAACCGCTGGCTGGGACGACGCAGCGCGCTCGGCGCATGGCGTCGCGGAAGCTCGGCTTCTCCGCCGCCGTCTCGGACCGGGCGTTGAAGAGCGACGCCCGGAAGCGTGCGGGGTCGTCGACCCAATGCGGCACCAGTCCCCAGCGCCCCGTCATCACGTCGCGCTCGCCGTCGCTCCGCTCGCGTACCCAAGGCACCACCTGCGTGGGCGCGACGTTGTAGCGACGGCCTGACGGGAAGCTGGCGACCTCGAGCAGGCTCGTCAGGTCGTCTTCGTCATGGTAGAGGGTGTATCGACCGCACACGCGTTCTCCCCTCTCGGGCGCCGACGCTGCGTCGCGAGCCCTCGATCGCTAGCGCGCTCACGCGTCGTCGGCGAGCTCGGCCAGGATGCGCTGGCGGTCGTCGGCCTGGTACTCCCGCAGGAGACCGCGTGCCTCCACGAACGTGCGCACGTCGCGCAGGTCAGGCGGCAGCGCCAGGAACCCGTGGCTCGTCATGACGTCCAGCCGGCTGATCTCGAACAGCGCGCCCTGCCAGCCATCACCTTCGATGCGCTCGAGCGTGAAGCGGTGGAGGGTCGCCTGCATGAGCGTGCGCACGAGCTCCTGCTGGTCCGTGGAAAGCTCCGCCCACACGCGTTGCGCCCGCTCGCGCCGCTGCTGGTGGTAGCTGTCGCTGATGCTGGTCGCGATGCCCCGCACCGCCTCGCGCGTGAGACGCTGATCCGCCGCGGGCTCGGGCTCGCCCGTCGGTGGCTCGATGCCCTGCTGCAGCAAGCTGTGCGCGAAGCCGGGAAGGTTGAAGATGGGCCGCCCCGCCACCTCCGCCTTGCGCTGCAGCGTCTTCGCGTAGCGGACGACATCGATCACCCTGCGAGCACCGAAGCGCTGCACCGTTGCATCGGGATCGATCGTCCAGCCGATGTCCTGGAGGGCGTCGCGTGCCTGCAAGGCCTTCAACCGCGCCTCGACGTCGGCCTCGCGTGGCACGCGCTTGGCGATGCTCTCCGGCAACCTCACGCGGGGCTTGAACACGTCGTTCTTGCGAATCTCGATCTCGACCTGCTGGTACTTTCGGCCGACCTTGACGCCCTGGTACTCGAAGGTCAGACAGGTGTACCGTGCGAACTCCTGTTGCGCCTTGTCGAGCACGTAGGTGAAGTCCTTGAAGCGCTCGTACTTGCCGTCCAGTCCCAAGCGGCGCTTGAGGTCGTCGACGTCGAAGTGGAGGTGGCGCTTCTCGCCACCGTAGCTGGTGGTGTAGAGCACCTCGAACAGCCGCATGCTGTTGAAGCTGTCGAAGCTCAGCAGTTGCTCCGTTGGGATGATGCTGAAGTCGCGCCGCAACTGCAGCAGGTAGGGCTTGAGCTTGTCGTGGATCTTGAGCTCGATGCAGGCGAGCTTGTCGCGGCTGTCGCGACCACTGTCGTAGCGAGCCTCCGAGACCCACTGGAACATCACCCAGTCGCCGTTGGGCTCCTTCACCTGTACGGTCTGCTCCAGCAACTCGCGGGCCGACTCCTCGATGCGCGAGTAAATGCTCTTCCCACGAATGTTGAAGATCTGGGCGTACTCCCAGGCGGTGATGCGAATCGGTTCGAGGTCGTTGTCGTTGCGCGTGATGTCGGACAGGGCGAGTACGAGAAGACGCTTCGTGAGCAGGCCCATCTCCTGCCGGCTCAGCGCAAGCGGGTTGGCCTGCGTTACCGATACGCGCCTCGTACGGCGTTCGAGCGCCCTACGTGGCGCTCCGCGGCCACCTGTCGCCACAGCGCTCGATCCCGCTGCCGACCGGGTGACGCCGTGGCTCCCGGACGCCGCGGGCATGACGTCGCGCTCCACCTCCGCGACGGCTGGCTCGTCGCCTACGGTCGCTTGGCGCGTACCCTCGTCGGCACGATTCGACCTCGCCATGGTGCGACCCTACCACCTAGAGCGGGGAAGGTAGTGCTATTTTTCGCCATTACCGATGCAAAGCGGGGAACCAGAGTACCCCATCTTCCCCACTTCGGTACCCCTCGCTCCCCAGTTCGTCCCCCTTGCTTCCCACTTCGGTACCGTAAGCCTCCCCGCAGGGTACCGCGCTCTTCCCACGCTGGTCCCACAGGATCCCCGCTTGGCCGCGGATTCTCTCGTCCAGTACGGCGCTCACGCGCTCGCATTAATGGAAGAAAGAGAATGGAGACAATTGGAACAGCAATGGCCGAACCGCTGTTGATGCGTCTGTCGGTGCACGATCCACCACAGTGCGTCAACCTTCGTGTCGCCACCCGGCCGTCGACACGCGCACCATTCCGGGAACCGGGCCGGTACCCCATCCTTCCCGCCAACCGGCGGTGCGGTCCCGCAGCTTCCCCGCTCAGCCGTCGATGGTGGTGACGTCAGTCGGCGTGCAGCGCTGCGTGTGGTAGCGCGTGGAAGCGTGTCTCGATGGCGACTCGAGTCCCGCTCGTGTCCCACTTCGCGCCACGCCACGGTTGCCCTCGACATCGGGTCGATGGTACCTCAGTCTTCCCAGGAGGTCGTCGAATGTTTGTCTAGAGCGCGCTCATTTGCGCACGCCGTGATGATGGTGCAGCCTTTGGCAGAGTGCCACTCGTCCCTCTGGCTTCCCGTTTCACCGCGGTGGCCCCGATCGTGGCGGCCGTTACGGCGTGCGAAGAGCAAGTTCAACTGGCGCGCACGCGCGCAAGTAGCGTTCAGCGCGTATGGCGCGCGAGCACTTTAGGTAGATCAGCAAGTGGGGAACCTGGGGTACTGTCGCCATTGGCGAGTACCCTGACTCCCCCATTTCGCAGCCATAACGTTATGGCGAACCGGGGAGCGCATGGTACTCGGGCGCGGCGAGCTCGTCGCGGTCGCCATCGCCGTGCGAATGGCGCCCATTGCACGCCGCGCTCACATGGCAGGCGGCTGCCTGCACACGCAAACGGGTAGGATGCGGTACCGGGCCGCCGCCTGGCTGCAACGCCCTTTTCGAGGACGTGATTCGATGGTCGTGTTGACGTTCTTCAACCATGCGGGTGGGGTCGCGAAGACCAGTACGATCCGCGACGTCGGCTTCGTCCTTGCCGAAGCGGGTCGCCGTGTCTTGCTTATCGACATGGATCCGCAGGCGAACCTGACGAAGTGGTTGGGTATCGACGACGACATCGACTTGTCGGAGACCGTCTACCCGGCCGTCCTCGGCTCGGCCGAGACGGCGGACGGCGACGATGCCGAGCTTCGGCTCCCGGAGCCGCGGTCGGTGCACGGTATGGATCTCGTGCCGGCACACCTGAACATCGCCATCATCGAGCGCGAGATCCTGAGCGTCTTCATGGGGGTGCTACGACTTCGCGAGGCGGTCCGGAGGGTGGAAGGCTACGACTTCGTGCTCATCGATCCACCACCGAGCCTGGGACAGCTTTCGGCGCTGGCAGTGGTTGCCGCGGACCGAGTGGTCGTGCCCTTGCCGACCAATCGGAAGGGGCTGGATGGAATCCAGACCGTGATCAAGATGGTCCGCGAGTACCGAAAGGCTGCGCCCGGGCTCGACATCGCGCTGTTCGTGCTCACCCAGCACGACCGACGAACTCGTCACGACCGAGAGAGCCACGACATCATCGTGGCGCAGCTGCCATCGCTGGCTGCGATCTCCTCTCCCCTGTCGAGTCGGCCCGCCTATTACAGCGATGCCCAGGTGCAAGGCATGCCGATTCCCCTCTACGCACCGGGAAGCGAGGCCGACAAGGAGATCCGGCAGGTGGCGAAGGAGTTGCTTGCGGCGCTCGGAGGGTGGCGGTGAGCGCCAAGCGCCGGCGCGGCGACATCGACCGCGCGGCCGTGTTCGAGGCGATTCTGGGTGACCTTGGCCGTGGCGAGACCCCGGTCGACGCCGACCCTCGTGCCGGTCTCGTTCGCGTGCCGCTCGATGCCATCCGACTCAACGAGCAGCAGCCCCGTAAGCACATCGACCCCGATTCGCTGGAGCGGCTGACGGCGTCGGTGCGTGAGCGTGGGGTGCTCGAACCGATCCTCGTCCGGCCTGTCGCGGGCGGCTACGAGTTGGTCGCGGGTGAGCGCCGGACGCGCGCGGCACGTGACGCCGGCATGGAGGATGTGCCTGCGCTGGTCCTTGAGCTCGACGATCGCGAAGCACTCGAGATCTCGATCATCGAGAACCTCCAGCGCGAGGATCTCAACGCTGTCGAGGAGACCGAGGCGGTCCTTTCGCTGCTCGGGCTCACCCTTGGCCTCGACAGGGCGGCCGTCCTGGGCCTGCTTCATGATCTCTACCAGCGTGAGCGCGGGCGCGGCGGTGAGGAGCGGTTCGACGATGCCCAGCGAGTGCTGGCCGCTGCGCTCTTCGAGCGCTTGGGGCGTTTCTCGCCCTCGTCGTTCCTCGTCAACCGCGTACCGATTCTCTCGTTCCCGGACGACTTGCTCCAAGCCGTTCGCGCTGGGCGTCTGGCGTTCACGAAGGCGCAAGCCATCGCTCGCGTGGAGCCGAGCGAGGCACGCCAGACGCTCTTGCGCGAAGCGTTGGAGCACGACCTCAGCCTGAGCCAGATTCGTCGGCGCATTACCGAGATCCGGACCGAGTCGTCAAGTGAGCAGCCCGTCGGCGAGCGCGTCGTGTTGGCGATGAACGCTGCACGGCGTTTGCTGTCGCGACGTCGCGTCGCCGCGTTGAGCGAGGAGGAGCGCGAGCAACTCGCTGCCTTGCTGGAAGATGTTCGGCGCTTGCTGGAGACCTAGCGCACCAGACCGAACGATGCAGCTTGACGAGGTGGACGAACGCTACAGAGCGGGTCTGGCCGTGGGGCGTACGATCACTGCCGGAGGTAGCCATGCTCGAGGTTGGCAATCCGGCGCCCGCGTTCGAACTCCAAGACCAGGACGGCAAGATTCACCGCCTGGACGACTACCGCGGGCAGTGGCTCGTCGTGTATTTCTACCCGAAGGACGACACGCCCGGCTGTACCAAGGAGGCATGTGGCTTCCGCGATGCGTCGGCCGACCTGACGGCGCGCAACGCGGCCGTCCTCGGCGTCTCGGCTGACGATGCGGCCGCGCATCAGAAGTTCGCTGGGAAGCACGACCTCAACTTCCCGCTGCTCGTCGATCCGGAGAAGCAGATGCTCGAAGCGTATGGCGCGTGGGGCGAGAAACAGATGTACGGCAAGCGCTACATGGGCGTCAACCGGATCACGTACATCATCGACCCTGAGGGGCGCGTCGCCAAGGCGTGGCCCAAGGTCAAGGCCGATGGGCATGCGGAAGAGGTGCGCGCGGCGCTGGGCGAGCTGCAGGCGTAACTGCGGCAGTGCGTGATGGCCTCTTGTGTTCCGGGGCGATAGCGGACGTGGTGACGTCGCCGCTGCCATAACGTTATGGCAGCGGCGACGCTGTGCGGCGCGAGGGCATCGAAGGTGCGTGGTCGTGACTCGACGAGTTGTTCGAGCCGTGTGCGGCCAACCTCGAGTGCGGTTCTCGGCCCGGCGCGGCGGGGCGCGCGTCCGTCTGGTCGTGCGGTGAAGCAGCGCCACGTTTAGGTGCGCGCGCAGAATGCGCAGGTAGCGCTCAAGCAGCAACGATGCGTGCAGCGAGAACGCGACGACGTGCAGCTGCGTACCGGAGCGACCAGTCGTGATGGGTGCGCTCCGTGGTGGGTCTCGAGCGCGTCACCTCATCGAGGGCTGCGCGGTTCCGCGTGCACGGCGCTGCAGCGTCGGTGCTACGGACGAGCAATGTTTCGACATGTGCGCATCGTACGCGCGTGCGTGCGATCGTGACCGCGGCAGGCGCAGGCGGGGTGCGGAGGTTGGGCTCTGTGTCGAGCGCGCACAGTGCGTGGCGTGCGCGTAGCGCGGATGTGCGTTGTCGCCGCCGGGTTGACACGGAGAGGGCCGCGTCAGAGGGTGCGTGTGTTGGCAGCGTGCGTCGAACGTGCGCGTCATGGCGAGGTGGGTCTCGTGACGCCATGACGCTGGCCCATGCACGATGATGATCGGCTGGCACGTCGTCGCGCACGGTGTCGACTCATGGTGTCGCGCATGGCGTCGCGACGTGCGCGTCAATGAGGACGACGGCAGTTGCGTGCGCGCAGCGGCGTCGCCACGATGCGACGAGGGTGCTGGCATTCCTTGCCAAGAGGGAGTGGGCGACCGTCGCTCCAGGCGCGTTCCACTGTCTGCCGCGCACGCACGCATGAGGGCAGGCGGGAGGTGGCGCTGTCGAACGTGGAGGCGTGCGCGCGGTTCGTGTACTCGAGCGCGCGCACCGCTACAGGGTGCGCGGCCGAAGCGAGGTGATATCGGATGGGCATGCGCACGTGAGGGGCTGCCAGTGCGCAGTGGCGCGAGGTGCGGAACGCCGCGCTTGGTTCGGTCACTGATCAGGACGCCGACGTAGCGTGTGCCTGCGTGCGCCGGTGACTGGCTTGGAAGGGCTCCTGGCGAGCGGGGGAGAGGGGGGAGCGCTCGTGGACCGTGGTGGCGCCCCAGGGCTACGCAGCTGTGCAGGCATGGAGGTGAGCGCGTTGCTGCCACGTGCGGGGACGATCGCGCGCTCAGCGCTGGGCCTGGCGTGGCACGGGCCCTGGTGGTCCCAAGAGTCGCTCACCGAACCGCCTGAGCGCCCAGGCACCGAGCGGGGCGGTGAGGACGATGCTGAGGACGGCGATCGCGAGGATCAGGTCGCCAGGCACGGTATCGAGGCCCGCAGCGCGCATGGCGAGCAGCGGCGAGGCGCCGATCGCCGCTTGGACGGTGGCCTTGGGCGAGAAGGCGATGGCGACGAACAGACGCTCCCGAGCGTCGAGCGTGCTCCCGAGCAGGCATGCCCAGACGCCAGCGAAGCGTCCGATGAGCCCGACCGCGATGGTGAGCGCGCCGACCAGGCCAGCCTGCCACGCGAGGCGGACGTCCACCTCGGCGCCGACCATGGCGAACAGCACGATCTCAGCGAAGATCCAGACCTTCGCGAGCTTGGTGGACAGCTCGTGCGCCATCGCTTCGTCACGCTCGAGGATCACGAACCCGATGACCATGGCGGCCACGAGACCGGCGAAGGGGAAGACGCCAGCGAGCAGGTCGTCGAGGCGAACCGCGATGAGGATCGAGAGGGCGATCATGGCGAGCGCGCGCTTGGTGGCTCGCGGGTTGAAGCGAACGAAGACGTGGTAGAGCAGGAGCCCGGCGCCGAGGCCGACCACCGCTCCAGCAACGAGCGCGAGCGGGACGGACGCGATCTGCATCGCAACTCCGCTGTGCTGCCCGACGTACAGACCGAGGACGGCGCTGTGCACGACGATCACGAACACGTCATCGACCGAGGCCGCGGCCATCACCAGCGAGGGCACGTCCTTGGCCTCGCCGCGGCGCAATGCCTTGAAGCGCAGCATCGCCGGGACGATGACCGCGGGCGACACGGCAGCGAGCACCGTCCCCAGGACGAGCGACTCGAGGGGCGTCAGGCCGAGAAGGCGCGACCCGACGAGGGCGACGGCGCTCATCTCGATGACCGCTGGCACGAACGCCAGCAGCAACACGTGGCGACCGACCCGGTGCAGCGTCGCCCGGCTCAACTCGAGACCGACGCGCAGCAGGATCACGATGAGCGCGATGACGCGCAGATCCGCACCAATCGCGAGCAGGCTAGGATCGATGGCGCCGAGCGCGAACGGCCCCAGCGCGACACCAACGAGCAGCATGCCGATGAGCCCGGGCATGCCGAGCCGGCGGAACAGCCAATCGGCCAGCAGCGAGAGACCGATGAGTTCGGCGATGCTGACGGCCACGAGCGCCCTACCGCGCTTCAGGGGGTCGCGTCGGCCGGGCGCGCCGAAGCGCAGGGCCGATCGTCACGTCGTGGCGCCGACGCGCGGCGTTCAGCCACCGGGGGCAGACCAGAAGCTCGGCCGCAGCTTGTCGCCGAGCCTCCGTGGCTGCCCATCGCGAGCGTGCACGCATCGGCGCTACTATAGCGCGGGTGCGGTAGGCTGGCGCGGTCGTTCGGCCGTCTGGCACGGTGCAGGAGGTTCCCTTGACGACACTCGAAGCACTGCTCCTGGGAGCCATCCAGGGCGTCTTCATGTTCGTGCCCGTCAGCTCGACGAGCCACCTGGTCCTCGTGCAGCATGCACTGATCGGGCTCGGCTCCGAGCTCCCGCCGCCTGAGTCGGCCAGCATGATCCTGTTCGACCTCGTCGTGCACGTGGGCACGCTCGTGTCGATCGCCGTCGTCTTCCGGTCGAGCCTCGAGAGGCTCGCGCGAGGGGCCTGGCAGGACCTGCGCGGCCAGGGTCGTCGTGACCGGCTCTTCGCCCGGCTCATCGCGCTCGGGATGGTGAGCGTCGCCGTGACCAGCCTCGTCGGGTTGCCGCTCAGACGCACCTTCGAGCAGGCCTTCGCGGCGCCGCTGGTGATCGCCCTCACGCTGACGCTGACGGGTGCACTGCTGTTCGTGAGCGACCGGCTCGGCCCCCGGAACCGCGGCTTGCGCGACATCACGCTCGCCGTCGCGCTCGCGATCGGTGTGGCGCAGGCGCTGGCATTGCTGCCGGGACTGTCCCGCAGCGGGCTGACGATCGTCGCGGCGTTGCTGTTGGGCGTGCAGCGGCGCTGGGCGGGGGAGTACAGCTTCTTCCTGGCGATCCCGACCATCCTTGGTGCGTCCGCCCTGCAGGGGCTGGAGGTGTGGCGCAGCCCCGAGCCGCTCGCGATCGGAGCCTGGCCGCTCCTGGTCGGCTTCGTGGTGGCCGCCGTGGTGGGCATCGGCTCGCTGCTCCTCGTCGTGTACACGTTGCTGCGAGCGCGCTTCCGCGTGTTCGCTTACTACGTGTGGGCGCTGGCAGCGGTCGTCATCGGCGTGAGCCTCATCGTCGGCAGCGACCAAATGCCCGTTGCGGCGACGCTCTCGTGCTGCTCGCTCGGGTAGCGAACGGCGTGCCTGGGCGTACCAGCGCGCGCCGGACAGTGCGAGCGAGACGATGATCCTTGGGTCGACGCTACGGGCCGTGCGCCGCTGCTTCGTAGCGAGCGCGGAGCATGTCGCGCGCGAGTGGCAGCGACAGGACCAGTGGGTTCGCAGCCAGGGCCTGCACGACGCCCTCACGATCGCCGAACCAGATCGCATCGGCTGCGGCCGCTTGGTAATCGGCCAGCATCCGCAGCAGGCCAACCGTCGCCCGTGGGAAGCGGGCCTGCGGGCGCGGCATCACGCGGCCCCCAGCGACGTCGCAGACGACCTCGACGACGCGGTCGTCGTCGAAGTCCGGCAGCGCGCCGTGATTGGGGACGTTGAGCGTGAGACGTGTGCGTTCTCCCGTGACGAGCGCCCCCAGGACCCGAACCGCGAAGTCACCGAAGACCGAGCCGCCACGGCCGGCGCTGAGCCGCGGCACCGGCGCGGCCGCCTGCTCCTCGAAGTGCCGGTAGTACCCCGGCAACGCCTCGGCGATCGCCTCGGCGCGCGTGCGCGGCGCGGCGTTGGCTTCGGCGAGCGTCACCTCGCGCTCGTAGTAGTACTGCAGGTAGCTGTTCGGGACGTGCCCGAACGCGCGGGTCAGGGCCACCTGGCGCTTCACGCGCGCCGCGACCTCGGGGGCGGCCAGGACCGCGTCATGGGCCCGCTCGATGCGCTCGACGCCGTCCTCACCGGCGATCGTGCAGCGGCTGCTCCAGGTGGCGTGGTTGAGGCCGACGGACTCGAGCTCGATGGCCGCCGGTGAGACGCCGAGCGCCGCGGCGAGATGCACGCGATCGTCGTCCGTCTGATCGCAGATCGCGATGCAGCGCACGGGCGTGAAGCGCGTGACGGCCTCCGCCACGATCTGGGTCGGGTTGGTGTAGTTGACGATGGTGGCGGTAGGGGAGAGGCGCTCGAGCTCGGCACAGAGCGCGCGCATCACCGGCAGGGTACGCATGGCGAAGAAGAAGCCGCCGGGGCCGATCGTCTCCTGACCGACCACGCCGAACGCCAGCGGCACGCGCTCGTCGAGGTGCCGCGCCGGTAGCCCGCCTTCGCGGAAGGTCGTCAGGACGAAGTCTGCGCCTTCGAGCGCGCGTTCCCGTTCGGTCGTGGCGCTCACGCGCAGCGGGG
>PXAU01000173.1 GCA_003567075.1 Trueperaceae bacterium | reverse complement strand
TGCCGAGCGGCTTCTCGCAGAACACCGCCTTGCCCGCCGCTGCCGCCGCCTCGATCAGCGCGCCATGCGTCGCGGCAGGTGAGGCGATCACCACCGCCTGGACGCGCTCGTCGGCGATGGCCTGGTGTGCGTCGGTGCTGGCCACGGCCCCCGCTGCCGGCAGCGCCGTGCGCTCGGCCCGCTCGAGGTCGACGTCTACCACCCGGCGCAGCGCGGCCCCCGGGAGGCTGGCGAGCGTGCGGGCGTGGAAGGCGCCCATGAGCCCGGCGCCGATCAGCGCGACGCCGAGCGGGTCCTGCACCGGCACCGGCCGGTCGGCTGATCGCCCCGTGCCCTTCGCGTGTGCCATGATCCGACAGTGTTGCACGCCGAGCGCGCCGGGCAGCGCCAGTCGTGTGCCAGCGGCGTCGCCTGCATCGGCAGCGTCGGCGGCGCGATCGAGCGCATCGAGGGAGGTGTGGATGCCCTTGTTCCTGTTCTTCGGCGCGCGCAACGTGCGCCGGACCCTCCAGCAAGGCGAGTTCCATTGCCCCCGCTGCCGGTCGGTGCAGCGCTTTGAACGAGTCTACGCCCAGCCGCACGCGCACGTCTACTTCATCCCCCTGTTCAAGGTGGGCCAGGGCCAGGAGTACGTGCGCTGCGAGCAGTGCCGCACCCGCTTCCATCCAAGCGTGCTGGGTTCTCCAGGCGCCGCCGTCGCCGATCGCGACGGTAGCGGATCCGCTGCGGACCCGCGCGCCAGACTGGTCGCGGCGACCGCGGCCGCGCTGAGCGCCGTGGCGCTGGCCGACGGCCCTGCCAGCGAGGCCGAGATCGAGGCGATCGCGCGCGAACTGAGCGACGTCGCTGGTGCCCGTGTGGCCGTCGAGGACGTGCGGCGTGCCGTGGCGGCGACGGCGGCGGGCGACGTGGAGCGGGCCGCCCGGGTGGTGCGCGCCGCTGCCGTCGGCGAACGGCCCGAGGTGCGGGAGGCGATCGTGACGGCGTTGCTGCGCGTCTCGGCGGCCGAGGGCGACCCCTCGCCCGCTGCGGCCGCCGCGGTCCGGCAGCTGGCAGGCGCCCTGGACGTCACGCCGACGCACCTGCGCGGCATCGTGGCTGATCTCTCGGTTTGAGCGACCTGGCGGTGTCGTCCGGGGGGTGTCGTACGGGGGTGTCGTTTGGGGGGGGTGTCGTCCGGGGGGCGGCACATCGCTGCCTGGCTGGGCGTGTAGGGTGTGGGCGTGATCGGAGGTAGCGATGGCACGTGCTGAAGAACAGGGGGCGAAGCGGTCCAAGGCGAAGCCCGGCAAGAAGTCCGCGTCCCGGAAAGCGTCGGGCGCCGCGAAGGCCGCCACGGCCGCGGGCGCAACCGTCGCGACAGGGGCCGATGGCCAGCTGGCAGCCGAGGCGAGCGCCGGCAAGAGCACGCGCAAGCGCGACTGGCTCGACAAGAAGGTGTACGAGAAGGAGCTGGTGCAGCTGCAGGTGGAGCTGGTCAAGCTCCAGGCCTGGGTGCAGAAGCAGGGTCTACGGGTGGTCGTGCTGTTCGAAGGGCGCGACGCCGCTGGCAAGGGCGGCACCATCAAGCGCATCACCGAGAGCCTCAACCCCAGATCGTGCCACGTGGTGGCGCTCCCCAAGCCGACCGAGCGCGAGCGCTCGCAGTGGTACTTCCAGCGCTACGTCGCGCACCTGCCGGCGGCGGGCGAGATCGTGCTGTTCGACCGGAGCTGGTACAACCGCGCCGGCGTCGAGCGGGTGATGGGCTTCTGCACCGAGGAGGAGTACCAGGAGTTCTTCCGCACCTGCCCAGAGTTCGAGCGCATGCTCGCGCGCTCGGGCATCATCCTCATCAAGTACTGGTTCTCGGTCAGCGCCGATGAGCAGGAGCGCCGCTTCCAGGACCGCTTGAAGCGCGTCACCAAGCACTGGAAGCTGAGTCCGATGGACGTCGAGGCGCGCCAGCACTGGGTAGCGTACTCGCGCGCCAAGGACACGATGTTCGCCTACACCGACACCAAGCAGGCGCCCTGGTACGTGGTCGACGCCGACGACAAGCGGCGGGCGCGGCTCAACACCATCAGCCACCTACTCAGCATGATCCCGTACGAGGACGTGATCCCACGGGTGAAGGAGCTGCCGCCGCGCGAGGACACCGGCGCGTACGTGCGGCCGCCGTTGCGCGAGCAGACGTTCGTGCCGCAGCGGTACTGAGGGGACGGCCGCAGCGGCGGACCGGCCTTCGCGGCGCTTGGACGCCGCGCCGCCCCTGGTACCATGCACGAGTGCGCGTCGGGTCCTGAAGCGAGTTCGGTGGGGTGCCGCTTGGCGCTGCTGAGTAACGCGCTGAGCCGCAGCAACCGCGGCGGCCGTTGGCGCGAGCACCCGGTGGCCCAGGTGCAGGGCGTGACGCACGCGCTCACCCACAGCCTCGACGATCTTCCGGCCGCGCTGGACACGCTGCTGGCGTCGCAGCCAGACGTGCTGGCGGTCAACGGCGGGGACGGCACGCTGCAGACGTTGCTGACAGCCTGCCTCCGGCGCGGCGTGCTCGAGCAGCTGCCGCCCCTGGCGGTGCTCGCCGGCGGCACCACCAACATGAGCGCCCGCGACCTGAGCGGGCCGGTCGGCTGGCGTCGGGCGGAGCGCGCACTGGTGGCGTTGGTGGCGCGACCGCCTGCGACGTGGCCGCTGGTGCGGAGGCCGGTGGTGCAGGTCGAGGCCGCTGACGGCAGCCTCTTCGCCGGGCTCTTTTTCGGCCTCGGCAACCTGGTTCGTGGCGTGGAGTTCTGGCAGCGCACCTTGCGTGAGAACCCGGGCGCGGGCGAGTGGGGCGTGGGCGCGGCCGTCACGCGGACCGCCTGGGGCATCGTGCGGCGCGAACCGCCCTTCGAGGGCGCTACCCGGGTGCAGCTGCACCTCGACGGCGCAGCGCTGGCGCAGACCGAAACGTCGGCGCTCATGGTGACGACGCTCGAGCGGCTGGTGCTCGGGATGCGGCCGTACTGGGGGAACACCACCGGTCCGTTGGCGTGCACCTGGATGGACGCGACGCCGCGCCAGTTCCTGCTGCGGCTGCCGTTCCTGCTGTGGGGCCAGGGCGAGCGCGTCGCGGGCGATGCCGGCTACCACTCCGCCCGCGGGTCGGCGCTCCGGGTCGAGTTGGACGAGCCGTGGCTGCTGGACGGCGAGGTCGTGCGTGCGCCCGGCCCGCTGGCGATCAGCGCCACGCGACCGCTGCGGTTCGTCGACCTGCAGGGTGGGCGCGGGTGAGGCCGGGCGGGCTCGACGAGCGGGCGCGAGCGCGGGTGCGCGCGGCCGTGCAGACCGAGGCCACGCGCCCGGCGCCGCCCGAGGTGGAGACGCTCGTGGGAGCGCTACGAGCACGCTTCGGCGAGACCTTCGCGGGGGCGCTCTTCTACGGCTCCTGCCGACGGCACCCCGACCCCGATGGCATCTTCGACCTGCACGTCCTGGTGCACGACCTGCGCCAGGCCTTGGGACCGCTGCAGGGCGCGTTGTGCCGGTTGCTGCCGCCCACCGTCGCCTACCTCGAGGTGCCGTACGACGGGACCACCGTGCGCTGCAAGTACGCGGTGCTGTCGCTGCGGCAGTTCCGCCGCGGTTGCAGCCGTGTGGCCTTCCACTCGTACTTCTGGGGGCGCTACGCGCAGCCGCTGACGCTCGTCGGCGTCGACGCCGACGAGCTCCCGGCGCGCCTCGACGACCTGGTCACCGCGGTCGAGACGTTGGCCCGTCGCGCGTTGCCGCGGCTGGGTCCCGTGCCGGACGCACGCTCGTACTGGTCCGGAGCGCTGCGTCTGTCGTACCGCGCCGAACTGCGTCCAGAGGGTGACGACCGCGCCCTGGCGCTCGTCGACGCCCACCACGATTACTACCACCAGACCGGCGAGGCGCTGCTGGCCGCGCTCGCTGCGCCCCAACGCGTCTCAGCGGCGTCACGTCTCGACTGGGGCGTGCGCATCGTGCTCGGCAAGCTGCTGTCGGTGGGGCGCCTGCTGAAGGGCCTGTTCACCTTCGACGGCGCGCTGGATTACGTGGCCTGGAAGCTCGAACGGCACACCGGGGTGCCGGTCGAGATCACGCCGGCGGCTCGGCGCCGGCCGCTGCTCTACCTGTGGCCGCTGGTGTGGAGACTGTGGCGCCAGCGCGTGTTCCGCTGACGCCTCAGTGTTCCGCTGACGCTTCACGCGGGCGTGCCCGCTCGGCGGCGCCGTTCGAGGTGCGTCAGCGACGCCTCACGCTGGCGCGCTTCGCTGACGCCTCACGCAGGCGCCCTCCGCGCCTCCAAGGCAGCCCGAGCCAGGGCCAGCTGCGCCGGCTTGTCCACGTCCATGGCCACCTCGGCGTGTGGACAGACGAGCACCGCCGCGCGCAGTCCCAGCCGCCGGCTGATCCGACGCTCGGCCTCGCTGAGGCGCAAGCGCCGCAGCAGCAACGCCAGCAACGTGCCGGGCCCGATCACGAGGGCGATTCGCCAGGGTTGCTTGCGGGCCTGCGAGAGTCGCCTCGGGACGTCAGAGCCGCTGCGGACCACGCTCAGGCGGACGGCGGCCACGTCACCACCGCACAGATCGACGTCCGCGAGGTGCACGTAGGTGCGCTTGGAGCCGGGGAAGCGCGCCTCCATCACGGGGCGGTCGACGGCGCACAGGGCCACGTCGGGATCGCGCTCGCGCACCCGGTCGACGGCCCAGCGCAGCACCCGAGCGTCGATGAGCGGGGCGTCGCCGGCCACCACCAGGGCGTGGCCGCCATCGGCGGCGTCGCTGGCAGCGCCGTTGCCATCGCGCGCGAGCAGGTCAGCCGCGGCCTGGAGGCTAGCGATCATATCGCCCTCGGCCGGCAACCGCAGCAGCCGGCGGCGGCTCGTGAGCGGCGCGTCGGGCGGCAGGCCGACCAGCACCACCCGATCGATGCCCGCCGTCGCGTCGAGCGCGTCGAGCGTCCACTGCACCAGGGGCTTGCCGGCCACCTCGACCAGGCACTTCACGCCAGCGGGAGCATGCTCGACGAGAGGATCGTCGGGCGGCAGCCTGCCGCCGGCCAACACGATGGCGTCCATGGCTCGCTCCTCGGCCCACGCGGCCTGGTGTGCGCTTCGCAGCGCCCTCGCGAGGTGGGCTGGTGGTGGCTTGGAGCGTACCGTTCCGGTGCGGCGCACGACAAGCGTGGGCGCTGGCCGGCTACCTGCTCACAACGCCAGGTCGTAGATGCGCCAGGTCTTGGTACGCGTGGCGCCGATCGCCTCCGCGGAGCGGATCATCGCGCGGTTCACCTCCAGTAGCAGCGACACGTCACAGCCGCGGTACCCGCGGCGCAACGCGTGCCGGTGCGCCTCGCTGAAGAGCAGCGCATCGGTGCCCACACCGCGGTAGCCCGGTACGATCCCGAAGAACATGACCCGGAAGCGGTCGATCCGTCGGCGACCGACGAAGAGCCGCGCCAAGCGAACGAAGTCGCCGTCGCCGTACCAGCGCCAGCGCGGCCGCAAGCAGGCGTTCGGGTCGGGGAAGCCGCCGAACACCGCCACCACCTTCTCGTCCTTGAGCGCGAAGCGCACCAGCTCGGGGTCGATGATGGGCCGCAGGGTGCGCACCAGCGCCTCGACCTCCCAGTCCTCGATCGGCAGGAAGCCCCAGTTCAGCGCCCAGGCCTGGTTGTAGACGTCCACGATGGTGCGTACGTCCTGCTCGAAGCGGCGCATGTCGATGGGCCGGGTGCGCAGGTCGCGGCGCGCCGCCACGGCCGCGGCGACCCGCTCCAGCTTCGGCGGCAGCGGCTTGGTCAGATCGACGTAGTAGGCGTGGTAGTCCATCGCCTTGCTGAAGCCGAAACGCTCGAGGAAGCCGGCGTACGACGGCGGGTTCCAGGTGTGCT
>PXAU01000004.1 GCA_003567075.1 Trueperaceae bacterium | reverse complement strand
GCCTCCCCGGGCTCGAGGCGCTCGCGACCCTCATCGCCGCCGCCCGGGCGTACGAGCTGCCGGTGATCCTCGACGCCAAGCGCGGCGACATCGGCAGCACGGCCGAGGCGTACGCCGAGGCCTACCTCGGCCAGCCTGGCCCGTGGGCCGCCGACGCGCTCACCGTCTCGCCCTACCTGGGGCCGGACACGCTCGAGCCGTTCGTGGCTCGCGCCACCGCGTCGGGCCGCGCCGTCTACGCTCTGGTGGCCACGTCCAACCCGGGCGCGGCCACCTGGCAGGACCTGCCGACGCCGGACGGACGTCTCGTGCACGAGCACGTGGCCGACCACCTGCAGGCGCTTGCCCGGCGCCACGGTCGCTACGGCGCCGTCGGCGCGGTGGTCGGCGCCACCCGCGGCGAGCGCCTGGCGGCGCTGCGCGCGCGCATGACCGACGTGCTGCTACTGGTGCCGGGCTTCGGAGCCCAGGGGGCCAGCCCCGCTGACGTCACCGCGGCTTTCGACAGCCAAGGCATGGGCGCGGTCGTCAACGCCAGCCGCAGCCTCGTGCCCGCAGCCAGCGCGACCGATCTCGGAGCGGTGGCGCGAGCGGCGCGCACCGCCACCACGGCCATGGCCGACGCCCTCGAGGCGGCTCAGTCGTCGCGTGGCGGCGTCTGAAACGCCCGCGCCATGCCCACGGGCGACAGGTTCGTGCGGACGAACGGCACCAGCCGAGCCAACTGCAAGACCCCCGGCGGCTCGCCGACGAACACGGCGCTGAAGGTCTCGACCCCCACCACCTCGGGGTGCTCGAAGGCGAACACCGCCACCTCGTCACCGCGCTCCACCCGGTAGGGCCACGCGCGTGTCTCGGGGTCGCTGCCCACCAGGTACATGGCCGCGTCGGCGTGATGGAGGAAAAGCGAGCGCGCCACCGGTGCCGAGGCGCTGACGAAGTCGCGCACGGGACGCCCGCAGAAATCGATGCGCTCCGCCAGCATGCGCGGCCCGTCGCGCATCGACCAGCCATCGGGCGGCCGCCACACCAGCAGCCGCGGGTAGGGAGACCAGTTCCACATCACGCCCACGAACGCCAAGTGCGCCTCGTCGTCCGGATCCCAGGCCAAGAGCGCCACCGGCCGCACCACCGCGAGCACACGTGCGATCAGCGTCGCAAGGTCGTCACGCAACGCCTCGGCCGAGTCCGCCGGCCCAACCGCGAAGGCCGGCAGGCCGTATCGAGCGAGCACCCCGTCGAGCAGCGCCTGCCAGCCGGCAACGTCGAACGACTCGGGCCGGTACGCGGGGTCGAGCAGACCGCGCTCGCGCAGGTAGCGGAAGGCCTCCTCCAGCGGGTCGCCGGGCGCCAACGGCAGTTGACCTGCGGTGCGCGTGCGCGGCAGCGCCGGCTCGAGCTCGCGCATCACGTCGGCCACCCACTGCACCGCCAGGCGCCCCAGCGGCTCCTCGACGGTGCTCGCCTCGGGCCCTGGGAGGCACGGATAGGGACCGGCCTGCGCAACGGCGCCCGACCCCAGCCAGACCACCAGCAGCCACGCCAGCAGCATCCGGCAGCCCGGAGCGAGCCGCACCTGCCGCCCCGACGCTCGCGCCCTTCGCGCCGGCCGCAGCGGCGCCCGCGCCATGGCAGGCGCCGCGGTGGCGTGGCGGCCGACCGCCGTCAATCGGCCACGATGGCGTAGCGGGAATCGTTGGACGGACCCGCGGTGCCGTCGGTCGTGCGCACCGACACCAGGCTGCCGCACTCGATCTCCCGGCTCGTCTCGCCGGGGTCGTACGTCGTCCCGTCCGCCAAGCGCAGCACGATGCCCCCGGCGAAGCCGCTGGTCATGCGCAAGGTGATGTCGTCCGGCGGCCACCCGCTGCCGCACTCGAAGCGGAAGTAGTCGACGTCGCCGATGCGTTCGATGGCGCCACTGGCGCCGTCGCCGAGCGCCTCGAGCGTCACCACGGTGGCGTTCGCCTCGGTGTCGTTCGGTTCGTTCTCGTCCGCTTCCACCGTGCCGTAGGCGTACACGTCGACGGTCCGGGCGCTGGATGCACGGTTCGTGACGCGCAGTTCGGCCACGCCCGAACGGTAGCGCTCCGCCACGCACGGTCCCTTGCAACCCCAGTTCACCGAGATCGACGACGGGTCCAAGGTCACGGGCGGGACACTCAAGGCCCCGACCGACGAGGCGAACAGCTCGCTCGACTCGCTCACGCCCACCAGGTCACCTCCGGCGAAGAGCTCGACGCGCACGTTGCCCTCCACACCGCTGCCACCGACCTCGACGTAGCGCAACTCGGCGGCACCGGCGGGCGGGAAGGTGACGCGCACCCAGCGCGTCTCGCCGGCGGGCACGCGCATGCTGCCCAATGACGCGGGCGAGGCCGTCAGACCCTGCGCCGTCACCGTCAACTCGTAGAGCGTGGCGGGTTCGGCCAGCAGGGCGTAGCGCGAAGCGTCCGAGGGACCCGCGGTCGAGTCCTCGGTGCGCACGTGCACCACGCTGTCGCAGGGCATCGGGGCACTCACGTCGCCGGGACGGTAGGTCGAGCCGCCGGCACGCAGCACGATGTCGCCACGGAAGTCCGAGACGAGCTCGAGTCGCAACGCGCTGCCGAACCCGGGCGCGCACTCGAAGCGGAAGTAGTCGAGATCGTCCACGCGCTCGATCGCACCAACAGCGCCGTCGCCGTCACGCTCGATCACGACTGGTGTCGCCTGGGAGGCGGTGTCGTTGGGCTCGTTCTCGTCCGTCGCCTCGAGGCCGTATGCGTACACGGTGACGTTCCGCTCGACGCTGCTCGTGTTCACCAGCTTGGCGTAGAAGCGACCCGTCCGGTACGCCTGCGCCACGCATGGACCGATGCAACGGTACGCCGTGCTGATCGAGCGCGGCTCGACCTCCGCGCTTCGAAGCTCGAACACCGCAGCGTCGAGCCGCGCGACGTTGGTGGCGAACAGCTCCGACGAGCTGCTGGCCACGATGAGTTGACCGATCGAGTTGCGCAACTCGACGCGGACGTTGCCTTCGACACCGCTACCGGCGATCTCGAAGTACATCAGGTCGGCACCCGAGGCGCTGCGGTAGTTGACTTCGACCCAGCGCTCCGCACCAGCCGGAACGCGCAGGGAACCGAGGTCGACGGGGTCGTCGGTCAGACCCTGCGCCTCCACCACCAGGTCCGGCTCGTCGGGAAGGATCGGCGTGATCGTGATCTGACACGCAGCGAGCACCAAGGCCACGAGCACCGTGGCCACAGCGACACGCGCGGTACGCGATGCGAACATAGGTACCTCCGACTCGCATGATAGGCCACGCTCGCGGGCGTCGTATGACAGCTCGTTCACGTAGGCATCACGCGACGCGCGTACGCGCCGCCAGCGGGACCTACTCCAGCGCCATCAGGAACGGGTAGAGGTCTGGCGCGCCCGGCTGCAGTTCGACCTCGAGCTCCGGCGCCTCCTCGGCCACCTGGGCCGCCACCGCCTTGGCGCCGTCGGGTCCGACCTCGGCGCTGTAGAACAGCGTGGCGATGTCGTGCTCGGCCGCGTGCTCGCGCACGAGGGTGAGCAGGCAGTCGGTCGGATCGTCGCCGCGCGCTACCAGCTTCCCGTCCACCAGGCCGATGGCGTCGCCCTTGGTCACGGAGACGCCGTCGATGTCCGCATCGCGCGAGGCCACGGTGACCTCGAAGGTACGGGCCGACGCGATCGCTGCCTCCATCGCCGGCAGGAGGTCGTCGATGCCCTGCTCCTCGTCGAACGACACCGCCGCCGCCAGGCCGGCACCGAGCGTGCGGGTCGGCAGCACCCGGACGTTCTTCTCGGGCACCAGCTCGGCCCCCCGGTCCGCCGCCATGATGATGTTCTTGTTGTTCGGCATGACCACGACATCGGGTGCGCCGATCGAGCGCACTGCGTCGGCGATGTCCTGCACCGACGGGTTGTCGGTCTGGCCGCCACCGACCACGCGCGCGCCCAGGCTCCGGAACACCTTGGTGACGCCGTAGCCGCTCGCCACGGCCACCAGGCCCGAGCGCACGCTCTGCGCCTCGCTCGGGTCGACGTCGGCCAGGATCTCCGAGTGCTGCTCGCTCATGTCCTCGACCTTCGAGCGCACCATGTGGCCGTAGCGGCCAACCAAGGCCAAGAGCTGCTCGGGTTCCTCGGTGTGGATGTGCCCCTTCACGAAACCCTCGGCACCGACCACCAGGAGCGAGTCACCGAAGGGCGCCACCGCGTCCTGGATCTCGCTGGTCGGGACCGCCACGTCGGAGAGCAGGAACTCGGTGCAGAAGCCGAAGGCCTCCTCCTCGAAATCCTGCTGCGCGCGGCGCGTGATCTTCGGCGGCGGCGGCAGGTCGCGCCCTTCGTAGCTGGCGAGCACGCCCTCGAACAAGCGCAGCAGCCCCAGACCACCAGCGTCGACCACGCCGGCCTGCTTCAGGATGGGAAGCTGCTCGGGCGTCTTCTCGAGCGCCCGGTGCCCGCGCTCCAGCGCGTAGCGCAGCAAGGCCAAGGGCCCAGCCGCCGTCTCCTGAGCCTCCTTGGCCGCCTCTGCCAAGGCGCGCGAAACCGTCAGGATCGTGCCCTCGACAGGCTTCATCACGGCTGCGTAAGCGCTCTTCGCGGCGCTCTCGAAAGCGCTGCTCAGGCTCGCCGCGTCGAGACTCGGTTGCCGCTTGGCCGTGTCCGCGAACCCCTTCAGCACCTGCGACAAGATCACGCCCGAGTTACCGCGCGCGCCCAACAGGGAGCCGTACGCGAGGGCGTGGGAGACGTCGCCCATGGTGCGGGGCAGCTCCTGGTCGAGCTGCCGTCGCACCGACTGCAGGGTCAGGTGCATGTTGGTGCCGGTATCGCCGTCGGGCACGGGGTACACGTTGAGCGCGTTGACCTCCTCGATGTACACGGCCATGTACTCCGTGGCGTAGCGGAACGCGGCCGCGAGATCGAGCGCGCTCAGGACCCTCGGATCGTTCGGAGCGGCCTCGGCCGCCAAAGGTGTCGACGCGGCGGCTGGCGCCTCGCCCTCCTCGGAACCGGCCTCGGTCTCGTGGGGCGCGCTTGGCGCAGCGTCGGCCTCGCCCGACGCGGCGTCGACGTCGGCCGACGCAGCGTCAGTCTCGCTCGCCGCAGCCGCCGCGTTGGCGCCGGCCTCCTCCAGGCCGACCTCGGCCTGCCGGTCCTCGACCTCGGTCCGCTCGGCGTCGGCCTGCCGGGCCGCCGCCTGGCGCTCCGCTGCCTCCTCCGCCGCGGTCCTAGGCACGGCTGACTCCCGCCACGTGCACGACGATCGTGTCCGGCTTCACGCCGGCGTACGTGGTGGCCGCGTGCTGCACGCGTTCACGCACCGACTCCGCCACCGCTGGGATGTTGACGCCGTAGGCCACGACCACGTGCAAGTGCACCTCGACCGTCCCTGCGGCCTCGTCATGGCTGACCTCCACGCCCTCGTCGACCTGCTGCAGGCCGAGCACCCGCCGCAGGCCCTCGCCCAGGTTCGCCGGCGCCATCCCTACGACGCCTGGCACCTCGTGCGCTGCCAGGCCGATGATCGTGGCTACCGCAGCGTCCGAGACCTGAACCCGGTCGGGCGCGCGCGGCGGAACCGGTCGCGCCACGATCTCGCCCGCGGACTCCTTCTTCCGTCGACGGCCGCTCGCGGCCTCTTTCGGTTGGCGTGGTTCCATGCGTCAGCCCTCCTCGAACGCGCGGCCATCATACCCAAGCACGTCTCCAGCGCACCGGACCCGGTTACCCCGACGGCCCATCGTCCCACTGCTCGACGTCGACCTGACGCCAGGCGAGCTCCACGCCGCCGGCCAGGACGAAGCGCTCGGCCGCCTCCATCACGCCTCGCAGCGCGTCTGCGTCCGTGCCCACAGCGACGAGCGCGATGCG
>PXAU01000260.1 GCA_003567075.1 Trueperaceae bacterium | reverse complement strand
GCCGGGGGCGAACGCGGTCGCGCCGGGCAGAGCGAGGCTGCGGAGCCCGAGAGGCGAACGCGGTCGCGCCGGGGGACGAACGCCGCTGCCCGCACCTGCTACCGTATGGTCCGCTGATGCGCGCACGTCAGCGCGTAGGCGGCCGCGAGGGCGGCTGCCGCGTGCGCTGCCCGCACCGTGGCAGCACCCCCCGGGAGGAGTCGCCTTGGTCCAGGCTTCGCTCGCCAGCCCCTTCACCCTCGCCGACGCCGAGGACCTCTACAGCATTCCGGCCTGGGCCGCCGGCTACTTCCGCGCCGGCCGCCACGGCGACATGGAGGTCACGCTCCGTGGCGAGCCGATGCGCTCGGCCTCGATCCGCGAGATCGTCGAGTCCGTCCGGCAGCGCGGGCACCAGCTGCCGATGATCGTCCGCTTCCCACAGGTCATCGAGGACCGCCTGGACCGCATCAACCAAGCCTTCGCCGGCTCGATCGACGAGGCCGGCTACAGCGCCCACTACCAGGGCGTGTACCCGGTCAAGGTGAACCAGCGGCGCGTGGTGATCGAGACCATCGCCGAGTACGGGGCGCGCTACATGACCGGCCTGGAGGCCGGCAGCAAGGCGGAGTTGGCGCTGATCCTGGTGCAGGACACGCATCCCGAGGCGCTCATCTGCTGCAACGGCTTCAAGGACGACCACTTCGTGCGCCTGGCGCTGTGGGGCCGCAAGCTCGGCAAGCCCGTGGTGATCACGCTCGAGAAGTACGCCGAGCTCGAGCGGGTGCTGCGCGTGGCGCGCGAGATGGGCGTGTCGCCCGCCATCGGCATCCGCTACAAGCTGCACGCCCGCGGGGCCGGCCAGTGGGAGGCCTCCGGCGGCGACGAGGCCAAGTTCGGGCTCACCAGTACGGAGCTGATCAACGCGGTGCGGCGCCTGCGCGAGGAAGGCCTGCTGAGCGCCTTGCAGATGATCCACTGCCACGTCGGCAGCCAACTCACCGACATCCGCAAGATCAAGGTCGCCGTGCGCGAGGCGGCGCAGGTGTACGTCGACGTGCGCGCGATGGGTGCCGACGTCCGCTACCTCAACGTGGGTGGTGGGCTGGCCGTCGACTACGACGGCTCCAAGACCACCTTCGAGGCATCGGCCAACTACGGCTTGCAGGAGTACGCTGACACCGTCGTCTACACCATCCAGGAGGTCTGCGACGACGGCGAGGCGCAGCACCCGGTGATCGTGACCGAGTCCGGTCGCGCGCTCACCGCCCACCACGCGGTGGTGGTCATGCCGGTGATCGATGCCATGGGTCCGCGGCGCACCCCGCTGGAGCTGCCGCCGCTCGAGGGCGAGGAGCACCAACTCGTGCTCGACATGCGTGAGCTGCTCGACAGCGTGTCGATCAAGACCTACCGCGAGGTCTACAACGAGGCGGTGTCGAACAAGGAGACGATGCACTCGCTCTTCGACCTCGGCTACCTGACGCTGCTCGAGCGCGCCTACGTCGAGCAGCTCTACCAGCAGGTGCTGGTGCGCGTCGCCAAGGTGGTGGAACAGCTCGAGTACGTGCCGGAGGAGCTCGAGGCCTTGCCACGGCGGCTGGCCGACACGTACGTGTGCAACTTCAGCCTGTTCCAGGCCATGCCCGATCACTGGGCGATCGGGCAGCTGTTCCCCATCGTGCCGCTCTCGCGGCTCGACGAGCGGCCCACGCGCCAGGCCACCCTGGTCGACATCTCCTGCGACAGCGACGGCAAGATCGAGCGCTTCATCGACCTGCGCGACGTGCGCGCCACGCTGCCGGTGCACGAGCTGCGCGTCGGCGAACCCTACTACCTCGGCGCCTTCCTCACCGGCGCCTATCAGGACGTGCTCGCCAACAACCACAACCTGTTCGGCCGCGTCAACGAGGCGCACGTGCGCCTCACCGACGAGGGTTGGGAGGTGGAGCTGCTGGTCAACGGTCAGAAGGCCAGGCGCGTCATCCAGAACATGGGGTACGAGGTGGCCACGCTGCACGGTTGGCTGCAGGAGGAGATCCGCGAGAGCGAAGCGGCCGGCATCGCCCTCGACGAGGCCGAGAAGCGCGAGCTGATGGCGCTCTACGACGCCGAACTGGTGGGGTACACCTACCTCGAGCAGGTGGCGGGGCCGCCCTCGGCAGCGCCGGCGCTTGACAGTACGTCGGCCATCCCCCATCGTGAACGGTAGCCACGGGGAGCACCGATGGCGAGAAGGCGGGAGGTTCGCCGGCTCGTAGGGCTCCGGACCGGATGCGCCGGTCCTCCCTCGCTGACCGTGGCTGCACGCCACGGCCCTCGAGATCGAAAGGCCATGGCCATGACCCGAAGCGTTGCTAAGCAGCAGCACCTGCAGACCGTCGTCGAGCACCTCGACATCAAGCAGGTCGACGTCGTCCCGTTGGTCGAGATGATGGGCCGCACCGCCTTCTCGGCCCGCGACCTGGCCCGTGCCGGTCGCATCGTCGACATGATGGTGCGCGACGAGACCTGCGGCATCATCCTCACCCTCGCCGGCAGCGTCGTCTCGGCCGGGCAGCGGCAGGTGATCGTCGACCTGCTCGAGGCGAACATGGTCGACGCGATCGTCGCCACAGGCGCCAACATCGTCGACCAGGACTTCTTCGAGGCGCTCGGGTTCCGCCACTACCAAGGCGACAAGCGCATGGACGACAACGCGCTGCGCGAGCTTATGATCGACCGTATCTACGACACCTACATCGACGAGGACGAGCTGCGGCGCTGCGACGACACGGTGCGCGAGATCGCCGATGCCATGCCGGCCGGCGCCTACTCGAGCCGCGAGTTCATCGCCGAGATGGCGCGCTGGCTGCAGCGGCGAGGCCTCGGCGAGGGGAGCATCGTGCGCACGGCGTACGAGCGCGAGGTGCCGATCTTCGTGCCCGCCTTCAGCGACTGCTCGGCCGGCTTCGGGCTGGTGCACCACCAGGTCCACCACCCCGACGCGCACGTGGCGATCGACTCGGTGAAGGACTTCCGCGAGCTGACCGAGATCAAGGTCCACCAGGGCACCACCGGCATCCTCATGCTCGGCGGTGGCGTGCCGAAGAACTTCGTCCAGGACATCGTCGTGTCGGCAGAGTTCCTGGGGCACGAGGTCGACATGCACGCCTACGCGGTGCAGTTGACCGTGGCCGACGAGCGCGACGGTGCGCTCTCGGGCTCGACGCTGCGCGAGGCCTCCTCCTGGGGCAAGGTAGACACCGTGCACGAGCAGATGGTGTACGGCGAACTGACCGTCACGTTCCCGCTCGTGGCCGGTTACGCCTGGCACCAGCGCGGCTGGGAGGGGCGCGCCCCGCGGCGGTATCAGCGCTTGTTCGAGCGACCCGAACCGGTCGCGGCGGGCTGAGCGAGCGTTACGGCCACCCAGGGAAGCTCGCGCCCGCTGGCACGAGCATCGCCTGGTAGCGCACGGTCATCGGGTAGTAGGCGCTCATGTCGATCGACGCGCGTTCTCCCGTTCCGACGAGGCTCCGATCGTCGACGGGCGTGTTCTCGTGGTTACGAAGCACGAGCATCACGCTGGTGATGCCCTGTCGCCACGCGATGCTCGAGGCACCGCTGAGGCTGGCGACCGACTGATTGGTTGCGAAGACGCCCGGCGCGGTGAAGGCCAACCGCGACGCATCGCTGCACGCAGGGCTGACGGTGATGTCGTGCGGCACCAAGCACACCTGATACCGTACCGGCGCCTCGCTCGGCTTGCTCAGCACCTCGAGACGGTGGTACAGCGTCCCTGTCGCGAAGCTGCTGAGATCGAGCTGCAATGGTGGCGTCGCGATGAAGGTGAAGGCACCAGCGCCGCCTGCGCTGGCGGCGCGGTGCTCGAGCTGCCGATCGACCAGGAGCAGGGGAGCCTCACGCGATACCGACGGCGGTGCTGCCGTGGGGGTCGGCGCAGCGGGTTGGGTAGCGGCTTCTGTCGTCTCGTTGGCAGGCGCTGGTTCGACCGGCGTCGGGGCGGTCGTGGTTTCTGGTGCTGGTGCTGGTGCTGGAGGTGGAGGTGCTGAGGGTGCTGGTGCTGACGGCGCAGCTGGCGGGGGTGGCGCCGTGGTGACGGTCGCCTCCGGGTCGCTCGGGGTCGCGGTATCGAGGTCGGCGAGCGCGCGCTCCAAGCCTGCCAGTGCAGCGCCGTCTTCAGGGAGCAGCGCCAACACCCGTCGATACGCGTCCGCCGCTGCCGCGGGATCATCGAGGGCGACATGCAGGTCGGCCATGAGGAGCCACGCCTCGGCGAACCCGGGTGCCGCCTCGGTTGCGCTCTCGAGCAGCGAGATGGCGGTCGAGAACCGGCCGGCGCTGCGGGCTTCCACAGCGGCCTCATAAGCGTCGGCGGCGCTCCCACCGTGACGAGCGCCGCGGCGCACGTGATCGACCAAGGGGTCGAACGTACTCGTGCTCTCGGCGACGGCTTCGGCGTGCGGGAGCGCCTGGTCGAACGCGCCCTGGTCGAGGTACCAACGCGCCATGCGCTCGTTCGCGCTCACGTCGTCCGGTGCGAAGCGCAACACCGTCTCGAGGTACGGCACCGCGTCGGCACGGCGGCCGCCGTCGAACGCCGTCACGCCGAGCCAGGTCGCGACCACCACCAACTGCCGTTCGACTTGCGCGTCGATGGCGCCGCCGCGATCGAGGTAGCCCTGCCATGCTGCCCAGGCCCTGCTGTACCACTGCACCGTCGTGTACGCCTGACCCAGGAAGCGCAGCGGTGCCGCCGCGTCCGGGGCCAGCGACGCGGCCTCACGCCCGGCGGCGAGCGCGTCGCGCCATAGCGCTTGGTCTGGGAAGTGGCGCTCGTAGGCGAGGTGCGCGTTGGCGGCAAGCCGTTGGGCTCTGGCGAGCGCCTCAGCGGCGTCTGGCGGAAGCGGTTCGGCGACCGCGCTGCCGGCGATGGCGAGCAGCACGGTCAGCAGCCCAACCAGACACCGGACCGTCAGGTGCGGGTGCACGATGCGCACACGCCCCACACTGCACGAACGATGCGTGTCAAGGACTCGCATGTCGTCATCGTAGCGTGAGGGTCCCCGACGGTGTTGTCGGTGTGGCACCCGGGGACCGGGCGGCCGGGGCCACGAACGATGCGCCGCGTCTTTCGAGGAAGACGGCTCGACCCGTCACCAACCGACCGCAGTCTCACGACGAGGGCAGCCCTGGCCGTTGGCTCGACGGCCCGGTGCGACGCGAGGGCTCCGCTGCCGTCCAATACGCCACCGCCAGCAGGGTCGGTAGGAACGCGGTGGGAGCCACGAAGGTGATGTCCCAGCTGTTGACCAGGACGAGTCCGACCAGCAGTGGCGCGAGGCGTAGGAGCCCCTGCCGCGGCACGAGCGAGAACACGGCAGCGATCAGCAGTACCCAGCCGAGCAGACCCACCAGGCCTTGCACCGCCAGCAGCTGCGCCAGCAGGTTGTGCACGTAGGGCAATGGCGTCGCGCCCGCGGCCCTCATGCGGGCCTCGATCGCCTCTGGTGCTGCCGTTCGCCCGATACCGAACCAGGGGCGGTCGCGTAGGATGTCGAGGCCGGCCCTGACGCTCTCGACGCGACGCGCGTCGAGCAACGAGATGCGGCGCGGATCGTAGCGGTTCACCATCGCTTGCGGCAGCCACGCCGGGCGCCCGTCCACGAACGCCGTTGCTTCGACGCCGCGCTCGTACTGCGCGCCGAACAGGAAGACGTCGAAGCTACCACCTCGATCGACCGTCGAAAGTGCATGCTGGCGTTGACTGCGGTCGTTTCCCCAGCCGACCGGGGTGATGCAGCGACGCCACTGCGTGTCGACGTCGCAGGTCACGCGGGCGAGGTTCGAGCTGAGCCTCACCTGCTGAGGTGTGTCGGCGCGAAGGTACACCGAGGCGACGTACGGCACGTCCGCCTCGGAGCGGCCGATGCTCTG
>PXAU01000327.1 GCA_003567075.1 Trueperaceae bacterium | reverse complement strand
CTCGCCCCGTTCCTCCTGCTGGCCGGTCGGGCGTGGTTGGGCCTTTCGTCGCACCGCCGGCCATGCAGCGCGCGGGCCATCGGCTTTCGCGAACTCGGGTTCGGCGTGGTCACGGCTGTGTTTCTGGGGCTCGCGCTGGCACCTGCGCTCAGCGGCGCGGTCGGTTGACGTGTGCCGGCCGGTGAGTCGCTGCGTCGGTCGGTCGGCGGCGCCGTGATCGCGGCGCCCGTACGCGTGGACGGGCGCCGCGGGCCGGAGGGAGGTTGATTCAGCGGTTGCTGGGTCGGGGCGTCGTGTCGCTCTGGGCCGGAAGCACCGGCAGCTGGAGCGCGTGGGCGGGGATCTCACCCTCGAGCGTCTGGTAGAAGGCCATCATGGCGGCCATGTCGTCGGGTGGGATCTCGCGCCCGAGCTGGACCCGAGCCATGATCTGGGTGGCGTCCTCGAGGCTCCATACCGAGCCGTCGTGGAAGTACGGGTAGGTGCGGGTGATGTTGCGCAGCGAAGGGGTCTTGAACACGTACAGGTCCGCCGGGTTTTGCGTCACGGCGAAGCGGCCGACGTCCATGGGCATGGTGGGGGAGTCGATGGTGACGAACTCGCGCGTCGCCTCCCAGTACGCCTCGACCATGCCGAAGCGCGCCAGGACGCTGCCACCGAGCGCGGCGCCGCCATGGCAGCCGGCGCAGCCGTAGTTGATGAACACCTGAAGGCCCTCGAGCTCCTCGCTGCTGAGCGCGTCGAGGTCACCGTGAAGGAAGTCGTCGAAGCGGTCGGGCGTGGTGAGGGTGCGCTCGAAAGCGGCGATGGCGTCGGCGATGCTCACGTACGTGACCGGTTCGGCGGCGTCCGGGAAGGCCTGCTCGAACAGGTCGACGTACCCGGGCATCGAGGCGATGCGCTCGACCGCGAAGCCCTCGTTCGGGATCGCCATCTCGATGGGGTTGAGGATCGGCCCCTGGGCCTGCTCCTCGAGGTCGGCGGCGCGACCGTCCCAGAACTGGCTCGCGTGCAGCGCGGCGTTGAGCACCGTCGGCGAGTTGCGTGGCCCGAGGGCCCAGCGGTGGCCGATGGAGGTCGGCAGGTTGTCGACGCCGTAGGTGGCGAGGTTGTGGCAGCTGTTGCACGACACGAAGCCCGAGAGCGACAGGCGCGGATCGTAATACAGCATCTTGCCGAGTTCGACCTTCTCCTCGGTGACCGGGTTATCGGGATTGTCCACCACCGCTGGCAGCGGCGCGAACATCGCCTGGGCCGTCTGTTGCAGCTGGGTGGGCGCCGCGTCCTGCGCCGCCACACCGATGACCAGGAACGCGATCACGCCGAGGGCTGCTACGAGCACGGAGAGGACGACCTTCATGAACCTTGACCTCCTTCGTCCTGTGGCAGCCGGCGCGTCACCATAAGAGGGTCCGCCGAGCGCGAGAGAGGGACCTTCGTCCCTTGGCGACCGCCCTGCCTGACGCCGGAAACCACGTGGCGCGCCGTCGCCTTCGGTCGCCTGCCACGTTGACAGTGCGCACGTTCCGCGCCGATACTGGAGCCGTCGAATCTGTCGGTGCCTCACTGCGGCGACGTCGTTGGGAGGCGCGACGCGAAGGGCCTGACGTGACGTGGAGCGCATCAACGTGGGGGGCTCGGTGCCGGGCAGCGTGCCCGACTGGCCCTTCGGGGTGCGTTTGGCTGCGTCGGTAGGTCGTCGCGTATCGCGGTTCGACACCTGCCCGCGCGTCGCGTGCGCCGATCTGCGCACGTCCGCTCGGCACGCGAGCGCGGGAACCGATCGGAGGTGAGTTCCTCGAAGACGTGAACCGTCCAAGACGCACGCTTCAACCCTGCTTCACATGCCGTGCCGTCATGGCACGTCGTCATCACCAAGGGAGGTTCCTCATGCGCACGTTCCTAAGCCTCGTCCTCGCCCTCACGCTCGGCGCTGCAAGCGCCCAGCTGACCTTCTGGACAACGGAGCATCAGCCAGAAAGGATGGATGTCCAGGAGAGACTTGCCAACGAGTTCGAGGCAGCTACGGGGATCTCGGTCGCCGTGGTTCCCGTGGAAGAGGCCCAGATTGCCGAGCGCGTCACCGCTGCCTTTGCCGCCGGTGACCTTCCCGACGTCATCTTCCACCCCGTCAACTACACGGTGACCTGGGCAGAGGCGGGCATCCTCGATACCGCCGCCGCCAGCGAGGTCGTGGACGACCTCGGACAAGACACGTTTGGTGCGGGCACGCTTGCCCTCATGAGCTTCCGTGGGGAGGCCGCTGCCGTGCCGACCGACGGCTGGACGCAGCTGCTCGTCTACCGGGCCGACCTGTTCATGGAGCACGGCCTCGCGTCGCCCACCGATTACGACTCGATCCTCGCCGCCGGTCGTGCGCTGCACGATCCGCCGCACATGTTCGGTTTCGTCGCCGCCACGGACCCGAGCCAGGATTACATGATGCAGGTGATGGAGCACTTGGCGCTTGCCAACGGTGTTCAGCTCGTCGATGACGAGGGCAACATCACCCTCGACACCCCGGCGATGGTCGAGTTCTTGGAGTTCTACGGCGAACTGGTCGACATGAGCCCGCCTGGAAACCTTTACTGGCTCCAATCGCGAGAGCTCTACCAGGCGGGTCAGGCTGCGATGATCGTCTGGTCACCGTTCATCCTCGACGAGTTGGCCGGACTGCGTGACGACGTCCCGGTTCCCGCCGACGAGCCGCACGAGTCAGGCTGGCTGGCACGCAACAGCGGTTTCGTGACGAGCATCAGTGGGCCCAGCTATCCTGAAGGTGCGGGTTGGACGCAGGTCTCGGGTCTCGGTATCACCGTCGACGCCGACATCGACGCCGCGCAAGAGTTCGTAGCGTACCTGCTCAACGATGGCTACCTCGACTGGCTCGGGATGGCCGCTGAAGGCAAGTTCCCTGTGCGCTACGGCACGCCGGAAGAGCCAACGCGGTTCATCGAGGGGTGGGCTGGACTCGAGGTTGGTGTCACGCGCCTTGCACCGTTGAGCGAGTTCTACTCCGCAGCGGTCATCGACGACCTCATCGCAGGTCTCGAGACGGGTGATCGTTGGGCGTTCCCACAGGGTGAGGGTGTCTTGCTCGGTCGCCTGTACGGAACCCGTATCATGAACGAACTCGTTCGCCAGTTCATCGACGGTGAACGCGACGCGGCCGCGACGGCTGCCCTGCTCCAATCGCGCGTGGAGGCTCTGCGCTAACGGTCGTTCGTGCGGTCGCTCGGGCCTTGTCCCGAGCGACCGCCTCACGTATGCTCTTCAGACCCGTGGGTGTGACGCTCTCACCGATGATGCGCCGGTAGACCGGGAGGACTCTGGATGGCTGTGCGACGCACGACCCTGGCGGCTCGTGAGGCACGGCTCGCGTACTGGATGTTGGCGCCCACCTTCGTCGTCATCCTCGCGATCGTGCTCTTCCCGGTGCTTCTGAACGTCTGGTTGAGTTTCAAGCCGGTCACGCTCGGCGATCTTCGTGCACCCGTACCCGTCGCCAACGAGCGCGTCATGCAGACGCCGGACACAGCGGGCGACGAGCTCGTGCTGCGCCTCACCATGCGCAACGGTAGCCAACGCGTGACCCTGTTTGGGGTCGTCTGGGAGAAGACGCTTCCGCCGGGGCTTACGCTCACGACCGTCGACCCACGCTGCACGCAAGAGGGTGCAATCGTCACCTGCACGTTCGGCGACTGGGAGGGTGGGTACCGCGAGACGCTCGAGCTCGCCTTCCGTGCAGGACCCGAGTACTTCGAGGAAGGCGCGCCGGACGTGCGCGATGCACCCACCGACATGCGCGCTCGCGCCGAGAACGTGCTCACCAACTTCGTGTTCACGCTGGAGAATTATGCCCGGGTGCTGACCGGCAGCGACTTCTGGCCGACGCTGCGCACCACGTTGATGTACACGTTCTTCAGTTCGGTGGGCTCCATCCTCCTCGGGCTCTTCGCGGCACAACTGCTGAACTCGAGCTTCGTCGGCCAGGGTGTTCTACGAGGTCTCTTCCTGTTCCCGTACGTGGCCCCAGTGATCGCCGTGGCGTTCGTGTGGGCCTTCTTCCTCGACCCGTTCAGCGGTACGGTGAACGCACTTGGCCAGCGCTGGGAGCTGCTCGACGGCCCCGTCAACTTCCTGGGGCAGCGCTCGGTGGACGTGAGCCTCTTCGGCCTCTCGTTCGCTCTTCCCCTGGCGCTCGCCACGGTCATCGCGTTCAGCTCGTGGAACTACTTTCCCTTCGCCTTCTTGTTCATCCTCGCGAGGCTCCAAGCGGTGCCGGTGGACATGTACGAGGCGGCTGACGTGGACGGCGCTGGCCCCTTTCAGAAGTTCTGGTACATCACGTTGCCGAGCCTCGCTGGCGTGCTTGCGGTACTGTTCCTGCTTCGGTTCATGTTCCTGATCAATAAGTTCGAGGACATCTTCTTGCTTACCGGCGGCGCGGCTGGCACGAAGAACCTGCCGGTGATGATCTATGACGAGGCCTTCGGGCGTGCCGACATCGGGGTGGGCTCGGCGGTCGCGATGATCTTGTTCCTCGTGCTGCTGCTCTTCTTGTTCATCTATTACCGCTTCGCTCCGGAGGCAGAACGATGAGCGTCATCGCATCCCGTGCGCGTCGCGGCAGCCGCTTCAGTGGAGCAGTGATCGGCGCCGTCGTCGGCGCGCTGACCGTGGCAATGGTCGTGTTCATGTGGTCGTTGGCCGCGACCATCGTCGGGGGCATGGTCACCACGCTGCCACTTGGGCAAGCGTTGGTGCTGGGACTCGCCCTAGGCGCCGCGGTCGGCATCTTCTTCGATGGTCGTGACGCGCCTGGCACCGTCGCTGTCGGTAGCGGGCTCGTGCTCGGGCTCGTGTACCTGCTCTTCACGGGCTTCCGGCCGCTCGGGCTCGAGACCGTTCAACCTGTATGGGGCGTTGGGTTCGCATTCCTCACGTTCGCACTGTCGGGTCACCTCGTGCGCTACGGTTTGCGCGACATCGACGTCAGGGTTGCGCGCCGAGACGTCATCGAGCGTGTGATCGTGCGGTTGCTGCGAGGCTTCGGCTTCTCTTTCTTCACCCTCATCATCTTGTTCCCGTTCTGGTACATGCTCTCCGCGTCGCTCAAGAGCCGCGCGGCCATGCTGCGCGACCCGGCCAACCTCGCCATCGAGTTCGGTCTGGGCTTCAGCACCCTAATCCGCGGTTACGTCGAGGTGCTGTTCACGTTCGATTTCTTGCGCTTCATCGGGAACAGCGGGCTCGTCGCCTTCGTGACCATGGTGGTGACGTTGGTCATGGCGGTCCTAGGTGCCTACGCCGTCACGCGCCTGGCGTTCCCAGGACGCACCTTCCTGTCGCGCTCGATCCTGCTCATCTACATGTTCCCAGCCATCGTGCTGGTGATCCCGCTCTACGCGGTGTTCACCCAGCTGGGGCTGCGGAACACGCTGCCCGGGCTGCTGATCGTCTACCCGGCCACTACCATTCCGGTGGCGCTCTACATGCTGCGAAGCTACTTCCAGACGTTGCCGAAGGACCTCGAGGAGGCTGGCCTCATCGATGGTTGCACGCGGGCGCAGGTGATCTGGCGCATCACCCTGCCGCTTTCCATGCCGGCCATCGCCTCGGTCGGCCTCTACGTCTTCATGATCGCCTGGAACGAGTTCCTGTTCGCCTTCATGTTCCTGGACAACCCGGCCATCTTCACGCTGCCGCGCGGGATGGTGATGCTCAACAGCCAAGAGGTGCCGCGACAGTACCTCATGGCCGGCGCGATGATCATCACCGTGCCCATCATGCTGCTGTTCTTCTGGTTCGAGAAGTACCTGGTCGGTGGCCTCACGGCTGGCGGCGTCAAGGGCTGAATGCGCGCGCTCTACGTCTCGACCCGCTTAGCGGGCACCGACGGCGTCAGTCTCGAGAACGCCAAGCTCGTCGGCGTGCTGAAGGAGCTTG
>PXAU01000035.1 GCA_003567075.1 Trueperaceae bacterium | reverse complement strand
GCCGTGAGCAGGTGATCGAGACGCTCGGCCTCCCGCAGCAACGTCTGTTGCGACAGGAAGGGATGGTACTCGACCTGGTTGGTGAACACCTCTGCCAGCTCGTGCGCTCGTCGCAGCCACGAGGGCGGGAAGTTGCTGACCCCCACGTGCAGCACCAACCCACGGTCCTGGAGATCGCGCATGGCGCCGAAGGTCTCCTCGAGCGGCACCTCACGGCTCGGCCAGTGCATCAGCAGCAGGTCGACGTGCGTGACCCCGAGGGCCGCTAAGGAGGCCTCGGTGCTGCTGCGAACGTCGCGCGCTCTGTAGTTGCGGGGCCGCACCTTGGTGGTCAGGAACACCTCGTCGCGCGGCACGCCCGAGCGCTGCAAGCCGCGACCGACCTCGGCCTCGTTGAAGTAGCCCTGGGCGGTGTCGAGATGGCGGTAGCCGAGCGCGAGCGCGTGCTCGACCGCGTCGACGCACGCCTCTCCGCGGAGCTCCCAGGTGCCGAGCCCGAGCACCGGCACCTGGCTGCCGTGGTGGTCGATGCTGCGCATCGGATCAGCCTACACGACGTCCCGTAGTGGTGTGATGGGGGACGTGCACGGACCCTCACCCCAGCGCCGCCGCCGCTTCCTCGGATGGGACACGGTGGTCGGCGGTGCTGGGCTGCAGTTCCTGCAGTCGGCGCTCTTCTTCCAGAGCTTCGGGGTTTTCGTGGTCGTCTGGGCTGACGAACTCGGATGGACGCGCAGCACCATCGCCAGCGGGTACGCCTTGGTGACCTTGCTGGGCGGACTGCTGGGGCCCGTCCAGGGCTGGTTGCTGGAGCGCGTCGGCGTGCGCCGCGTGATCCTTGCCGGGGTGGTGCTGCAGGCCCTCGGCTTGTGGGCGCTTTCGCAGATCGGCACGCTCGGCGGTTTCTTCGGCGCCTTGCTGCTGGCGGGACTCGGCTTCGCCGCCTCCGGCTACCTCTCGACCACAACCGCCGTCGTCGCCTGGTTCATGCGTCGGCGCTCGACCGCGCTGTCGTTGATGGCCATCGGCATCAGCGTGGCCGGCCTGGTCGTTCCGTTCGTGGCGGCCGCGGTGGTCGGCTTCGGTTGGCGCGAGACCCTGCGCGTCGCGGCGGCGCTGGTGCTGCTGCTGGGGACGCCGCTGGCCGTGCTGATGCGGCGTTCGCCTGCCGCGTACGGCCAGCTGCCCGACGGCGGCTACGTCGGTTTTCCCGACCGCCGGCCCGGCGGCGTGGAGTTGCCCCCGCACGATCCGGAGAACGATCACACCCTGCGCGAGGCGCTGCGCACCCACGCCTTCTGGCTGCTCGCCGTGGGGCACGGCGCAGCCCTGTTGGTCATGTCCGGGGTCTCGGTCCACCTGGTGGCGCACCTCCACGACGGGGCCGGGTACCCGCTTCAGCTCGCAGCCAGCGCGGTGGCGCTCGTCACCATCACGTCGGCCGTGGGGCAACTCGTGGGCGGTCCGCTGGGCGACCGCGTCGACAAGCGGGCGATCGCGGTTGGGGCCATGCTGCTCCACGCCGTGGCGGTCTTGGTCCTGGCCTGGGGCCCAGGCTGGTCGGCGGTGGTGGTGTTCGCCCTCGTCCACGGCGTCGCCTGGGGCGTGCGAGGACCGCTGATGGGCTCGCTGCGGGCCGACTACTTCGGCGCGAGCCACTTCGGCTCGATCATGGGCGCGTCGATGCTGGTGTTCATGCTTGGTCAACTGGTCGGGCCCATCTTCCTCGGCGCCCTCGCCGACACGTTGGGCGACTACCGTTGGGGCTTCACCGTCCTCGCGGGTCTGGCCGCGATCGCGTCGCTCGCCTTCTGGTTCGCCCACCCGCCGGCTCGTCCGCTGCGGCGTGGGCCGCCGGCATCGGGACCCGGCACGGAGTAGACTCCCAGCCATGCAGACGGGGCTCGGCATCGACATCGGTGGATCTGGCATCAAGGCGGCGCTCGTGGACGTCGGGACGGGCGAGTTGTTGGCGAAGCGCGTGCGGCTGCCCACGCCGCAGCCCTCGACGCCCGCTGCGGTGGCGGAGACCGTGGCCGAGGTCTGCGCCATGGTGCTCGCGAAGCAACCCGACGTCGCGCCGCGCGCCGCCGGCGCCACCTTCCCGGCGGTCGTACGCGGCGGCGTGACGTTGAGCGCGGCCAACGTGGACAAGGCCTGGATCGGTGAGCAGGCCGAGGCGCGCCTGAGCGAGGTGCTGGCGAGACCGGTGCGGCTACTCAACGACGCTGACGCGGCCGGGCTGGCCGAAGTCGGCTTCGGCGCCGCTCGAGACGTCGCGGGCGTGGTGTTGGTGCTCACGCTCGGCACCGGCATCGGCTCGGCGCTGTTCATCGACGGCGAGCTGGTTCCCAACACCGAGTTGGGCCACCTCGAGTTCCGTGGTCACGACTCGGTCGAGGACTGGGTGTCCGACCGCGCGAGGCAGGCCGAGAGCCTCTCGTGGAAGCGTTACGGGCGGCGTTTGGATGCCTACCTGCACCACCTGGAGCGGTTGTTCTCGCCCCGCCTCATCGTGCTGGGCGGGGGGATCTCGAAGCACTTCGAACAGAAGATGGCGCCGCGCCTTAGCCTGGAGACGTCGGTCACGGCCGCGGCCTTGCGCAATGACGCAGGCATCGTAGGGGCCGCGTGGTACGCGCACCATCACGTCTGAACGTCGGCCCCGCCGAAGCGTGCACCAGGCCGCATTGCTGCGCTGCGCGCCGACAGTAGGCTCGATCGCGGTGCGCGTGCAGCGGACTGCAGGGTTGCGTTCGGCCCGCGCCGCACCGCCGTGGAAGGAGCGAGCATGCCAACAGTGAGCGTCGACGACCGCAGCGTGGAGGTGCCGAGTGGCACTCGCCTCACCATCGCGATCCAGCAGGCCGGTATCGAGATCGGTCACCGCTGCGGCGGCAAGGCACGCTGCACCACCTGCCGGGTTGAGATGCACGAGGGTGAGTCGAGCGGCATGACGCGGGCCGAGTTCGTGCGGCTGCGCGAGGCGGGGCTGCTGGACAGCCACCGCCTCTCGTGCCAGCTCGTGGTGGAGGACGACATGCGCGTGTCGTCGGTGATGACCAAGCAGAACCAGGGCTGGCCCGATACCGGCCCTGCGCTGGACGAGCACCTCGTGCCCGAGTCCGATCGCTTCGAGCGCGCGTTCCTGGAGGCCGAGCAGCCCGGTTGAGTCGCGCCCCGTCCCCGGGTTGCGACGGCCGCTGCCACGCGCCCGCCGCGGTATCGTCGACGCGAGCGTCATCCCAGACGCTGCGCGTCGACTGCCGTACGGTGTCGCGGAGGCCCGTCCCAGGTGTCGCCGCGCCCGCGAGGAGGAGCATGGTCCGGCTCGCGCACCGAGGCGTGTCACCCGATCTACGCGAGCGCAGGCCCGTACCCACGGGCCGGGCGCCGCGGTGAGCGAGAGGCCGGCGCGTCCGCGGCACCACCCGCCTGCGGTGGGGCCTGCGGCGGATCCCGCGGTTGGGCCTGCAGTGGCCGAGGTCGCCCCCACGGGGTCCGTGCCACCGCCCGTGCAGCGGCGCTCCTCGGCTCGTGGTGCGCTGACGTTCATGGGGGGCACGCTGGCCTCGCGGGCCACCGGACTCCTGCGCGAGATGCTGCTGGTGGCGCTCTTCCCCGTCCGCGCCAGCGACGCCTTCCGCTTGGCCTGGACGGTCCCCAACCTGTTTCGCGAGTTGCTGGCCGAAGGCGCCCTCACGAACGCCTTCATCCCGCTCTACCAACGCTTGCACGGTTCCGAGCGTCGTGTTTTCGCCGGCGCCATGCTGGCCGTGTTGGCGCTCGCGAACGGGCTCCTGTTGGGGCTGGCGCTGCTGGCGGCGCCATGGATCGTCGAGTTGTTGCTGGCGCGTGACGCCAACGTCGACCGCGAACTGGCCGTGCAGCTCGTGCGGCTGACCTTCCCGGTGCTCTTCGCCATCAGCCTCTCGGCGCTGGCCATGGGCGTCCTCAACGCCGAAGAGCGCTTCTTCGCGCCGGCTTGGGCGCCGGTGCTGCTGAACCTGGTGGCGATCGCCGCGATGCTCGCCTTCCCCGGCGAAGCGCGCTGGCTGGCCCTCGGTGTGGTGCTGGGTGGTGGAGCCCAGGCGCTCGTGCAGTGGCCCGCGATGCGGCGTGCCGGCGTGGCGCCCCTCCTGGGTCGCTGGTGGCACGCCTCGCTCCCGCTCGCGCTCGCCCTGATGGTGCCGTTCGCCTTCACCACGGGCGCGCGCCAGGTCCTCAACGTGGTGGCGCAACGCATCGTCTCGAACGAGGCGCTCTTCCCCGCCGGCGCCGTCACGGCGTATGCCCTGGCGACGATGCTGTTCAGCCTGGCACTGGGCCTGTTCGCGATCAGCCCGGCGATGGCTTACTACGCGCGCCTCGGCAACCTGGCGGCGGAGGGCTCCAGCGAGTTCGTGGGCACGCTCGAGGCCGGCACGCGCTTCATCCTCCTGCTCACGCTGCCCGCCGGCGCTGCCACCTTCGCGTTCGCCGAACCGGCCGTGCGCACCGTGTTCGAGCTGCTGCAACCGGCGCAGGGCCAGGACGTCACCATCGCCTTGGCGGTGCAAGCCCTCGCGCCGCTGGGGCTGGCGCTGCCCGCGGCCGGCCTCGTGAACTACCTGCTACGACCGTTCTTCGTGCGGCAGCGGGTTCGGGCCCCGGTGGCGCTCTCGGCCGGCTTCACCCTCTTCACCGGCCTGCTGTTCGTGCTGCTGGCCCCGCGCTTCGGCATCGCGGGCCTGTCGTGGGGAACGACCATCGCCATGAGCCTGCAGGCGCTGGTGTTGCTGGCGTGGCTGCGCCGCGCCGAAGGGCTCGATCTGCGCGCGGTGCTCGACCAGGCGGTGCGCGTAGGCGTCGCTGCGCTCGCGTCGGTGACCGCGGCGATCTGGCTTGCCGCCACAGCGGTCCCGGCGCTTGGTCTGTCGCTCTGGTGGACCTCGTTCACGACCGTGCTGGTGGGCGGCGCCACCGCCCTGCTGGCGTTCGCACTGATCGCGTTCGCGCTCGGCGTACAAGAACTCCGTGCTCGGCGCAGGGCTTGAGCTGACACCGCCAGGGCCCATGACGACTATGCTAGGGGAGTCCGATCCGAGCCCGAACCACGTTCCTTACCTTGTAGGAGGGTGACGATATGTTGAGGAAGAACGCCGGGCGCGTGCCGCTCATCTGGCTCGCTGTGGCTCTGTTGCTCGTCGTGGCGAGCGCCTGCGGCCCGAGTCAGCGCGAACGCGAACTCGAGGCCGACAACGAGCGGCTGACCGCGAGTGTCGCCGAGCTTCGCAGCGAGGTCGAGCAGTTGGAGGCCGCCGCCGCAGAGGCCACCGGTACCGCTGAGGAGGCCGAGGCCGGGATGGCCGAGGCGCTGGCCGAGCGCGACGAGGCGCTCGCGGCGGCAGCAGCGGCTAGCGAGGAGGCTGAGGCTGCGCGCGCCGAAGCCGAGAGCGCGCGCGAGGCGGCGGAGGCGCAAGTCGCAGCTGCTGAGGCTGCGCGTGAGGAGGCTGAGGCTGCGCGTGAGGCGGCGGAGGCCGGGATGGCCGAGGCGTTGGCCGAGCGCGACATGGCGCTCGCGGCAGCCGAGGCGGCCGAGGAGCGCATCGACGCGGCCTTGGCGCAGAGCGAGTACCTCCGCTCCCGCATGCAACAAGCCCTGGCCGAGCTCGACCAGCGTGACGATCGCATCGAGCAACTCGAAGCCGAGATGACCGAGGCGCGTGCGGAGCGCGAGGCGGTGGAGGCAGAGGCCGATGCGGAGGTCGCGCGCCTGGAAGCGCGCGTTTCGGAGCTCGAGCGCGATCTGGATGCCATGGCCGCAGCCGTGCGGGCAGAGGCGGATGCCGTGGCCGAGGCGCGTGCGGAGCGCGACGTGGTGGAGGCTGAGCTGGCGGCTGCCGAGGCGCGTGTGGAGGCCTTGGAGGTGCGGTTGGAGGATAGCCTCGAGGCGGGCGCGGCGTTGTTCG
>PXAU01000045.1 GCA_003567075.1 Trueperaceae bacterium | reverse complement strand
GCACCGACGGATCCGCCGCCGCCGCAGCAAACGTCATCGCCGACGTCAACGTCGTCTTCCCATGATCCACATGCCCAATCGTCCCCACATTCACATGCGGCTTCGTACGCTCAAACGTCGCCTTCGCCATGACAGATCCTTCCGGCGCTCACGCGCCTGCAGCCGACGGCCGCCGGCCCGCATCATGCGAGTCGACGGCGCTTCGTCGCGTCCGAGATGTCGTTGGAGCTCGTGGACGGGATTGAACCGTCGACCTCTCCCTTACCAAGGGAGTGCTCTACCACTGAGCTACACGAGCCTAAGCGCACCTCGGCCCTGCCTTCGTGCGGCCGGTTGGTGCCCGGCCCCCGGTCAGCCGACCGGATCCCCTCACGGGGCGTCCACCCGTAGCGAGCGGACGTGGAGCGGGAGACCGGATTCGAACCGGCGACATTCAGCTTGGGAAGCTGACGCTCTACCAACTGAGCTACTCCCGCGTAGCGCTCCTTCCGTCGCGGCACGTGCCGCTCGAGGAGGAGCAGGTGGTGGGCAGGGCTGGATTCGAACCAGCGTAGGCTTACGCCAACGGATTTACAGTCCGTCCCCTTTAACCACTCGGGCACCTACCCACGTGCTGGCGAGCCGTCGAGCACCCGCCGACCGGACACGGCCGAACCTGGAGCCACCCATCGGAATCGAACCGACAACCTTCCGATTACAAGTCGGATGCTCTACCAGTTGAGCTAGGGTGGCATCCCGACGACGTGTGTCCAGCCCGGCCCCACGCCCGCCGCCGAGGCGACGACGCACGCGTGTCCGAAGCATGAGCGTAGCATCGCCCTGAGCAGGGTGTCAACCGCGATCGACCGCGAGCTGAGAACGTCCTGGACGCGCCCGACGGCAACCGCCAGGCATCGAGCGAAGCGCGACTGGTGGCCGCCTTGGGCTCTGCTATGCTGCTGCCGGAGGTCGGCAACGATGCGTATCGGTCCGTTCGGCGCGTGGGAGATCCTGATCATCCTGATCGTGGTTCTCCTGATCTTCGGTCCGCGGCGGCTGCCCGAGATGGCCAAGGGCCTGGGGCAATCCGTCCGAGCGTTCCGCAAGGAGATGCGAGACATCAAGGAAGACTTCAGCAGCGACGAGGCGCCCGACGCACCCGGCCCACGCCGCGGTGTCAGCCCGGTCACGGCCGAAGAGGCCCAGGCCGCCAGGCCTCCCGCGAGCAGCGCCAGCAGCGCGCCCGAGGCGCCCGTGGAGGCGCCGCCGAGCGCCAGTGTCGACGCGGCGGCCGCCGACGAACCGGCCGACGGCAAGCGCGATTGAGCCTCACCACCAGCGCCGCCGCGCAGCGTTCGCGACCCGCGGCCGCGGACACCTGACGCAGGTGCAAGCATGACGCTCTTCGATCACCTCGAGGAACTTCGCAAGCGCGTCTTCATCGCCGTCGCCGCGTGGTTGGTGGCGTCCGGCGTCATGTTCGCGTTCCGCTTCGAGGTCATCGAGTGGCTGAAGCGACCGCTCCCCGAGAACACCACGCTGTCGTACTTCTCGCTGCTCGAGCCGTTCGTGACCAGCATGCAGGTGGCGAGCTTCTTCGGGCTGGTGGTGGCCGCGCCGGTCGTGGTGGCGCAGGTGTGGGGCTTCCTGGCGCCCGGCCTCTATCCCGATGAGCGCCGCTACGCGGTGCCGTTCATCCTGCTGGCCGCCCTGGCCTTCGCGCTGGGTGTGGCGTTCTCGTACTACGTCGTGTTGCCGCTGACGGTGCCGATCCTGTTGTCCTTCCTCGGCGAGGCCGCGACGGGCCTGCTCTCGATCGGACGCTACATCGGCAACCTGATCATGCTGATGGGCGTCTTCGGGCTCATGTTCGAGCTCCCGGTGCTGGCCTTCCTGCTGGCCCGCATCGGCGTGGTGCGCGCTCCGATGCTGGTCAGCACCCGCCGTTACGCGATCGTGGTCCTGCTCGTGCTGGCCGCGGCCATGTCACCCAGCGGCGATCCCTTCAACTTCGCGTTGGTGGCGGGACCCTTGTTAGTCCTGTACGAGCTCTCGATCATCGTCGTGCGCCTGGCGCAGCGCCCCGAACGCGCACCAGCGGCCGAGCCCGATCCCCTGTAACGCCGCGGCGCGTGCGCGGCGACGCCCGCTCGAGCGCCCACCACCTGACCCCGGTCACGACCGGATGCGCCATACTGCCCTGCATGCCGTCGGCCCAGATCCGGACCGGCGAGGAGGGAGGCCGCCGTCCGCGCCGAGCGAGCGGCGACGCCACACTCGAATGGACGAACGCATCACCCGCCTGCGCGAGCGCATCGACGAACTCAACCTCGAGTTGCTCGAACGCCTCTCCGAACGCGCCGAGGTGGCCGAGGCCATCGGCCGGCTGCAGACCGAGCTCGGGCTGTCGCACTACGATCCGGTCCGTGAGAAGGCCATGCTCGACGCCCTGGTGGACGCCAACCGCGGGCCCTTCGAGGACGCCACGATCAAGAGCCTGTTCAAGCAGGTGTTCCAGGCTTCCATGCAGCTCGAGGTCGAGCAGGACAAGACCCGCTACCTCACCTCGCGCCGGACGCGCTACGTCGACACCGTCGTCACCGTCCGCGGCGTGCCCATCGGCGGCGAGCACCCACCGGTGCTCATCGCCGGCCCTTGCGCCATCGAGTCCTACGAGCAACTCGACGCGGTTGCGGCGATGCTGGCGACGCGCGACGTGCCGCTGCTGCGCGGCGGCGCCTTCAAGCCGCGCACCGACCCCTACGCCTTCCAAGGTCTGGGCCTGCCAGGGCTGCGTCTCGGTCGCGAGGTGTGCGACGCACACGGCCTCGGTTTCGTCACCGAAGTGATGGACGCGGCCGACGTCGTGGTCTGCGCCGAGCACGCCGACATGCTGCAGATCGGGGCCCGCAACATGCAGAACTACACCTTGCTCCGCGCCGCGGCGCGCTCGGGCCGACCGGTGCTGCTGAAGCGCGGGCTCTCGGCCACCATCGAGGAGTGGGTGATGGCGGCGGAGTACCTGCTGGCCGGCGGCAACGAACAGGTGGTGTTGTGCGAGCGCGGCATCCGCACCTTCGAGCGCTTCACCCGCAACACGCTCGACGTCTCGGCGGTGGCCCTGGCCAAGCTCGAGACGCACCTGCCGGTGCTGGTGGACGTCACCCACTCGGGCGGCCGACCCGATCTGCTCGTGCCGCTCACGAAGGCGGGCCTGGCGGTCGGGGCCGACGGCGTCATGATCGAGGTGCATCCCAACCCCGCCGTCGCGCTCAGCGACAACAAGCAGCAGATCGACTTCGAGGCCTTCGACGCCTACCTCGAGGCGACCCGCTACCATGGACGCCTCAGCCCCGGGCGCACCGAGCTCTACGGCGTCGAAGGGTAACCTGGAGTCCGATGGACCGAGTGCTCGGGTGGTTGTTCAAGCAGGTCGAGGTCAGCCCCACCTACCACCAGGAGCGCTGTCTGGCAACCAAGGCGACGGGTTGCCGGATCTGTGCCGACGTCTGCCCCCATACCGCGATACGCGTGCGGCGCCGGGTCGAGATCGACCCCATCGACTGCACCGGCTGTGGCATCTGCGTGAGCGCCTGCCCCTCGCAGGCGCTGATCCCGCGCGGCGGCGTGGTGCCGCCGGACGTGTCGCTGCGCTGCTCGCAGGTGAAGGGCAACGCTCCGAGCGTCGTCTGCCTGGCGCGCCTGCGGCCCACCGACCTGCTCCGCCTGGCCGACCCGGACGGACGCGTGCGACTCGGCCGTGGCGCCTGCGACGCGTGCGAGGTCGGCGCCCCCGACGTGCCCGAACGCATCGAGGCAAGCGCCGAGCAGGCCCGTGCGCTGGCGCGCGTCTTGGGCCTCACGCTGCAGGTCGAGGTGGAGCACGTCAGCGAACTCGAGGCGGTGGCGCCCGAGCGCAGCCTCAGCCGACGCGAGCTGCTGCGCGGCAGCACCGCCAGCGCCAAGCGTGCGACGGCATCGGCGCTGGCACCCCTGGAGAAGCTCGCCGGCGCGGACGAGCCGCGGAGCCAACGACCGGCCCTACCACCCGATTGGCAGGACACCCTGAGCCTGCTGAAGAGCGCCGGGCTCAAGCCCGAGACGCTCGTACCGGTACGGTTACCGCACGTCCTCGACGGCTGCATCCTGTGCCCCGCCTGCACGGCTGCGTGCCCCACCGACGCGATCCAGCGCCGCTTCGAGGACGACGGCAGCACCAGCTTGTGGCTCGAACCACGGCGCTGCGTCGGCTGCGACGCTTGCCAACAGGTCTGCCCGGTCCGTGTCGTGCAGATGGACGAGCCCGTGCCGTGGGGACGCCTCGACCAGGACCGCACCCTCCTGGCCGCCCGCGGCGGCAGCGGCCCGACCGGCACCACACCGCGCTGAGGCGCGCCCAGGTGAAGCTCGGCGACCCGGAGCGGGACGCAGCGGCGTACACTGGAGCATGACGGTCGACGACTGGGTCATGGAAGCGCTCGAGCAGGCCGGCCCCAACGGCGCGACCGTGCGCGACGTGCAACGACGGATCGACGAGCGCCGCTACGAAGAGCTCGCCATCGACACGATCGAGGCCTCGCTCGCGACGCTGGCGGCCGCCGAACGTGCCGAGCAGAAGGACGCCCGATGGTTCGCGTTGCGCAAGACCAGCAAGGAGGACGCGCTCAAGCGCCTGTTCGGCGACGACGGATGACGAGCGCACCCCGGGAGGACCGTCCATGCCTACCACCGTGGCCGTGCGCGCCGAGCCGATGGACCGCCGAGCGCTCCAGGACTTCTACGAGCTCGACACGCTCTTCGCCCCCGAGGAACGCCTCATCCGTGACAGCGTGCGCGAGTACGTGCGCGGCGAGTTGCTGCCGCACGTGGGCGAGTGGTGGCTGCACGGCACCTTCCCCGACGACCTGCCGCGCCGCTTCGGCGCCATGGGCTTGCTCGGCTTGACGCTGCCCGAGCGCTACGGCGGCGCCGGCGCCTCGGACACCGCCTACGGCCTGCTCAACCGCGAGATCGAGTACGCCGACTCGGGGCTCCGGTCGTTCGTCAGCGTGCAGTCGAGCCTCGTGATGTACCCGATCCACGCCTACGGCTCCGAGACCCTGCAGACGGCCTGGTTGCCGCGCCTGGCGAGCGGCGAGGCGGTGGGCTGCTTCGGCCTCACCGAGCCCGATGCCGGCTCCGACCCGGGTTCGATGCGCTCGCGTTGTCGTCGTGTCGGTGACGAGTGGGTGCTCACCGGGGTCAAGCGCTGGATCACGAGCGGCACCCGCGCCGACGTGGCGGTGGTATGGGCCCGTGACGCGGACGATGGCACGGTCCGGGGCTTCCTGGTCGAGACCGACCGGGACGGCTTCAGCGCCCTCGACATCAAGACCAAGGCCTCCATGCGCGCATCGGTGACCAGCGAGCTCTACCTCGACGAGGTGAGCGTGCCGGACGCCAACCGACTCGCGGTCGAGGGTATGCGCGGCCCGCTGTCGTGCCTCAACCAGGCTCGCTTCGGCATCGCCTGGGGTGTGCTGGGCGCGGGCTTCGCCTGCTTCGACGAGGCCGCCGCCTACGTGGACGACCGCCCGGTCTTCGGTGTCCCGCTGGCCGCCAAGCAGCTGGTCCAGGCCAGCCTGGCGGACATGCTGGCCGGCCTGACCAAAGGCTCGTTGCTGGCGTACCACCTGGGTCGGCTGAAGGAGGCGGGCAGGGACACCCCGGCGCGGGTGTCGTTGGCCAAGCGCGACAACGTCCGCGCCGCGCTCGCGGTCGCACGGGCAGCGCGTGACCTGCTGGGCGGGAACGGCATCACCACCGAGTACGGGGCGGTGCGGCACATGCTCAACCTCGAGAGCGTGATCACCTACGAGGGGACCGACACCGTCCACACGTTGGTGTTGGGGCGCGAGATCACCGGCTACAACGCCTTCTGACGCCGCTCAGGCGGGCCTTCTGACGCCGCTCGGGCGGGCCTTCTGACGCCGCTC
>PXAU01000146.1 GCA_003567075.1 Trueperaceae bacterium | reverse complement strand
GCTCTCGCCGGCCTACCGCGCCCGCCTCGGCCTCGACCTGGCCGTCGACCAGGGCGCAGCCTGGGCCGAGTACGACGTGTTCTCGACCTACCTCATGCGCTGGTGGCTGGGCGCCGGCGCGACGCTCGACGCGGACGGGGTGGCGCCGATGGCGCGCGTCGAGGTCGAGTTCGACGTGGCCGAGACGCGGCTGCGCTTCGAGGCGAGCGTCCGGCCGGGCGGTTGGCAGCTCGGTGTCGGAGCCTCGTACCGCGTCGCGCCGGGGTTCCGGCTGGCGTTGGACGCGCCGCTCGGGGTAGGCGCCTCGTACGAGTGGTGAGCGCTGTTTCGGTGCCGGCCGCTCGGCCCGGCATCGGCACGCAGGACTGCGTCGCTACGCCGGATCGGCCCGGCCCCGCGCGAGCGCCAGTCGCGCCGCGGCGTGCACGGGTTCCACCGTGACGAGCCGCAGCTCGGTCCCAGCCGGCAGCGCCCCGCGCAGCGCCTCGCCGAGCCGCGGGTGCATGCTCGCGATGCCACCCGCGAAGGCGACCGGCAGCTTGCCGCCGGCGCGGCGCTGCACCACGTGGGCCAGTCGCGCCAGCTCGCGGCCCGCCTCGTCCAGGATGCGCAACGCCGCCTCGTCGCCGTCGTCGGCCGCCCGCGCGACCGCTGGCGCCAACGCCGCCACCGTGCTCCGGCCACCGCCGTACACGATGGCGACCAGTTCCTCCCAGCGCTCGCTGCCGAGCGCCGCGTAGACGGCGCGATCGAGCGGCAGCGAGGCGGGCTGGCCAGCCTCGTCGGCGCGGCGCATCACCTGCTTCAGGCCCTCGTGACCGATCCAGTAACCGGCGCCGGCGTCGTCGATCAGGTAGCCGTACCCGCCGGCGCGCACCACGCTCCCGTCGTCGGCCACGTGGTACGCCACGCTGCCGGTGCCGGCGTAGAGCAGCACGCCCTCACCGGGAGCGAAGGCGGCGGCGTACGCCACGTCCATGTCGTTCGTCACCAGGACCCGCGGTGCGGGGGCGCCGATCGTCTCGAGCACGCAGCGCCTGAGCACCTCGGCAGCCTCGGTGCCGGCGTGCAGGCCGGTGATGCCTGCCACGACGCCGTCAGGCCGCGCGAGAGCGAGCGCCTCGTCCAGCAGCTGCCGCAGGCGCGCCAGGTTCTCCTGGCGCTCGTCGGTCGTGAACACGTGACCGGTGATCGGTCCGGTGCGGCCCCGACCGAGCTCGGACTCGCCTTCGTCCAGCAGCAGCCAGCGGGTACTCGAGGCGCCCGCGTCGATCCCGAGCGCGATCACCGCGGCGGCACCGTCCGGACGAAGCGCCGGGTGATCTCGCGCGGATTGGTGATGGCCGTTCCCACGACCACCGCGAACGCGCCCAACGCGAAGGCCGCCGCGACCTGCTCGGGCGTCTCGAAGCGCCCTTCGCCCACGACCGGCACGTCGAGCGCGTGACACAGCCGCTCGAGCAGCGCCAGATCGGGGCCCGCGCCCGGGGGCGCCTGCGTGTCGCTCGTGTAGCCCGACAGCGTGGTGGCGACGTAATCTGCGCCGGCCTCGGCGGCGGCGATGCCCTCGTCGAACGTGGCGACGTCAGCGAAGACGGGCACGCCGAGCTCTCGCTTGACCCGCGCGATCAGGTCGCGTGCGGTGCCGTCCGGATGCGGGCGGGCGGTCGCGTCGAGCGCGATCACGTCGGCGCCGGCCTCCGCCACCGCCAGGGCGTGCGCGAAGTCGGGTGTGATGATGACCTCGTAGCCCTCGAGTTCGGCCTTGATGATGCCGATCACCGGCAAGGCGGTGCTCGCCTTGAGCGCGCGGATATCGGCGGGGCCGTTGGCACGAAGCCCAGCGGCGCCGCCTTGCGCCGCGGCCCGGGCCATCGCGGCCATGAAGTGCGGCCCGCGCAACGGGTTGTCCTCGCGGGCTTGGCACGACACGATCAGGCCTGGCTGGAGCATCTGGGACCTCTCTGACGGCGAGCGCTACCGCAGCACTTGGCAGGGCGCAGCGCACGCGCCCACCAGTGTATCGCGCAGCCCGTCAGGGACGACGCACCCGAACCCGCGCATGCGGCCTCGCCAGCGCCGCAGGCGGCCTCACCAGCGCCGCATGCGGCCTCGCCAGCGCCGCAGGCGGCCTCGCGGGCGCCGCAGGCGGCGAACTGGCTGGTACGCGACGAGCGCTCACCAGGCCGGAGTGCGTCGCGCGGCGGCTTGGTCGGAGCGTCGGGACATGTGTCCCCCTTCCATTCAATACCCCTATGGGGTATCGTGCCGGCGTCGTTCCGCCCGGGCATCCGCCACCGGGCTCCAGGCGAACCCCTGCCACGCAGGTCGGCATCGCCACCAAGAACAGGAGACCCCATGAACACCAAGACCCTCACCGTCGCCGTCACCAGCTTCGTCCTCGGCCTGGCCGCCGCGGCCGCCCTGCTGTGGACCCAAGCGCCCTCGCTGATGATGCTGCAAGACGAGAGCCCGCACGGCTTCGAGGAGACCGTTGCGATCTTCCGCGAGGCCGCCGCCGACGCCGGCTGGAGCGTCCTCAACCACACCGACATGCAGGCCGTGGTCGCGAACCACGGTGCCGAGGTGCCCGGTGTCACCGTCTTCGACCTGTGCTCCTCGCGTCACTCCATCGAGATCCTCGAGCGCGACGAGGAGCGCATCGTCACCCCGATGATGCCGTGCCGCGTCTCCGTCTACGAGACGAGCAACGGCACCACCTACGTCGCGCGCATGAACAGCGGCTTGGTGGCTCGCCTCTTCGGCGGCGTCATCAACGACGTCATGCAGAAGGCGTCAGCCGAGACCGAGGCCTTCATCCATTCGGTGGTCAACTGATCCACACGTAAGCACATGCGAAGCGATACCCGACCGGCCATCGAGTCCGGTCGGGTTCGACGTTCGATCGGGCTCAGTTCCCAGCCGAGTTCGCTGTCCGGTCGGGTTCAATGCTCGGTAGGGCTCGGGCCCTCCGCCGAGGCACACCGCGGACGGCGGCACCGACGGCACGCCGCTAGGCTCGGAGCCCGTAGCGTCAAGCTGCCCCGCACGGCGCCGCGCCGCACGAGTCACACGGGCCCGTCGCCAGCGAGCGCGTACGCTGTGACCGTGCGGGTCTTGCTGACGGGCGCGAACGGGTACATCGGCATGCGGCTCCTGCCGCTCTTGCTGGAGGCCGGCCACGAGGTCCATTGCGTGGTGCGCTCGCGCGACCGGTTCGCCCTCGAGCACGATCCCGATCGCGGCCTGCACGTTCACCAGGCCGACCTGCTCGAACCGCTCGAGGGGGCCGACCTGCCGCGTCAGCTCGACGCCGCGTACTACCTGGTCCATAGCCTGGCGACCAGCGGGGGCGACTTCGCCGCGCTCGAAGCGCAGGCCGCGCGTGCCTTCAGCGAGTACCTGGGCGCCACCGGCGCGCGGCAGGTCATCTACCTGGGCGGCCTCGGCGACGAGGGCAACCTCTCGCGCCACCTCGGCTCGCGCCGCCACGTCGAAGCGGTGCTGCGCGAGGGACGCGTGCCGGTCACCGTGCTGCGCGCCGGCATCATCGTCGGCTCGGGGAGCGCGAGCTTCGAGATCATCCGAGACTTGGTCGAGAAGCTGCCGGTGATGGTGGCGCCGCGCTGGCTGCGCTCGCGCACCCAACCGATCGCCGTCCGCGACGCGCTGGGCTACCTGCTCGACGTGCTCGGCGACGCGCGCGCCTTCGGCGAGACCTTCGACATCGGTGGTCCCGAGGTGCTCACGTACCAGACGATGCTGCTCCGCTTCGCCGAGGTGCGCGGCCTGCGCCGTTGGATCGTCCCGGTGCCCGTGCTGACGCCGAGGCTCTCCTCGTACTGGCTCTACTTCGTCACCTCGACGAGCTACACGCTGGCCCGGAACCTGGTCGAGTCCATGACGGTCGACGTGGTCGCCCGCGACGAGCGCATCAAGGCCATCGCACCGAGAACCTTGATCCCGTACGACGAGGCCGTGCGGCTCGCCTTCCAGCGGATCGAGCAGCAGTCGGTGGTGTCGTCCTGGACCGACGCGGTCGTCTCGAGCCGCAGCGACCTCGAGCTCGACGCGTTGGTGCAGGTGCCGCGCCAGGGCGTCTACGAGGACACGCGCCGCGCTGCGCTCAACGACCCGGCCGACGTGGTGCTCGAGCGACTGTGGCGCATCGGCGGCGCGCAGGGCTGGTACCACGCGCAGTGGCTGTGGGGACTTCGGGGCCTCCTCGATCGTCTGGTGGGCGGCACCGGCCTGCGGCGTGGGCGCCGTCACCCAAGCGAGCTGCGACCCGGCGACGCGCTCGACTTCTGGCGCGTGCTGGTCGCGAACCGCGAGCGCGGCCGGCTGCTGCTCTACGCCGAGATGCGCCTCCCCGGCGAGGCGTGGCTCGAGTTCGAACTCGAGCCAAGCGACGACGGCGCGCCGCGGCTGCGCCAGACCGCCACCTTCCGACCGCGCGGCCTCGCGGGGCGCGCGTACTGGTGGCTGGTGACGCCACTGCACGCGCTCGTGTTCGGCGGTTTGCTCCGCGACCTGGTGGGGCGACCGGGGCGGTAGCGACAGCAGACCGGCCGGTCGGGGCCGCAGGGCGCAGCCGCCGAACCGGCCGGTCGCTGGGCGTTCACTCCAGCGTGTACCAACGCACCTCGTCGATCATCGCGGCGCCGGCACCGCCGCCCACCTCGAGCGTGAGGCCCCACACCTCGTCCGGGCGGAAGGCCCCTTCGGGCGCGCCGGCCGGCTGCGCCTCGGCGCGTCCCAGCGACGAGAACGGGATGCGCACCCGCTGCCACCCTTCGACCTCGTCGACGAAGGCAGCCTCGAAGCGCGCGGCGGTGTCGGGCGCCCCGTAGACGCGGACGTAATCGACCCGCATCGCCTGCGGGAACGTGGTCGTCTCGTCGGGATAGCCGGGCCAGTGGCCGCCGACCGCGACGTTGAGGATCAGGAAGAAGGGATGGTCGAAGGCCCAACGCGCGCCGCTCGGCAGGTCGTCGGGGGTGAGCGTCAGGTACTCGCTGCCGTTCACCGACCAGGTGATGCGCCCCGGCCACCAGTCGATGGCGTACACGTGGAAGTCATCCGCGAAGCGCCCGCCGCCCGGCAGCGTAGTAAAGCGACCGATGCCGCCGGCGCCCGAGTAGCCGGGCCCGTGGATCGTGCCGTGCACCCGCTCTGGTTCGCGGCCGACGTTCTCCATGATGTCGACCTCGCCGCACTCGGGCCAACCGACCTCGGCGATGTCGTTGCCGAGCATCCAGAAGGCCGGCCACAGGCCTTGCCCGTACGGGATCTGGATCCTCGCCTCGATGCGTCCGTAGAGGACCTCGACGGCGCCGGCGGTGATGATGCGGGCGGAGGTGTACTCGCAGGGCGCGCCGTAGTAGCAGCGCTCTGCCTCGCCGTGCGTCTCCAGCGCGCGGATGACGAGGTTCCCGTCGCCGTCGAGCGAGAGGTTCTCGGGATCGGCGGTGTAGGTCTGCCGCTCGGCGTTGCCCCAGCCGGGGATGCCGCTCTCGGTGCCATCGCCGAGCTCGGGCGTCCACACGGCCGGGTCCGGGAGCGTGCCCGCTGGCCCGTCGAACTCGTCCGACCACACGAGCTCCCACGGGCGCGCGGGGTCGCTGCCGCTGGCGACCTCGACCCTGACCGGCCGGCCGCTGCCGTCACCGTGGTACCAGAACTCGAGACCGTCGGCGTGACCGAGGTCGAGGGGCTGGTGGAAGCGGGCATGCAGGCCGCCCTGGTCCTCCCACGAGAAGGCCAGCACGCCTTCGAACCGGGCCTGATCAGGGCGAGCGTCCTCGGCGTCGGCCTGCAGCTCGAGCGCCTCCAACGCGGTGCCGGTCGCGGCCTCGAACGGTGCCACGCCGTCGCCGAAGTCCGCGACGAGATCGGGATCGGCCACGTCGCCATCGACGATGCGCACCACCGCGCGCTGCTGGAAGCCGAGCTCGGCGCCGACCGCGC
>PXAU01000163.1 GCA_003567075.1 Trueperaceae bacterium | reverse complement strand
TCGGCCAGCTCGACGCCCCCTTGGAACCTGTCGAGCGCAACGCCGAACAGTGGGCGCCCCTGCGCGAGCTGCTGATGCCGCCACACCCAAACAGTCCAAGACGCGGGGCGAACTCCTTAGGGCGCAGGGGCATGCTGAGCGACCTATCACGCCGCAGTCGCACAACAGCGATCATCAGGCGTTGCCGGTTCTACCCGTGAGGAACAGGGACCGGAACCTGTGGTCATGCTGGCGGCGGGTGAGTAGGGCGAAGTGGCGCATGAAGCGCATCACCAGGAATCCCGCGCGCCCTGACTCACGAGGTCCGCGCGCGGCGACAGGACCCAACCCCCAGGGGGGTTGGGCGATCCGGTGCTTGACCGGTGCGAATCCGGTCCATGAGCCGACAGCACTGTTCGGTCGGCGACGCTCCCCACGATCGGGCGAGCGAACCAATGGAACACAAAGCCATTGGTTGAGGAACGGTAGTCGTGGGTCAGTTGGTTACGGAAGGCGACGATCATCGCGACATGCGAGATGCCGTCCGCCAGCGCCGGGGCCAACCGCGACAGCGTGTTGACGGCCTCGCCGATGGTGATGAACTGGCGCTCAACCGCAGCGCGGATGATCGGGTCGCGTCGGTAGGCTTCCAGATCGAGGTCTCGAAGCGCAAGGTCGATCAGATTGCACGCCTCGACGATGTCGGCAAGGTAGGCCAGCGGATTACGCGGCATACAGAAGCTGCTTCGTGCGGTCGACCTCGAGCGCGATGTACCGGTTCTTGATCGCGCCGGCCGAAACCAGGTCGACGTTCGCTCCCAGCAACTCCCTCAGCTCGGCCAACAGCCCGAAGTACGCTCTCGCCTTCTCGTAGGGCTCCAAGGGTGCGAACTCGACGAGGAGATCGATGTCGCTCTCGCCAGGACGAAAGTCGTCGCGCAACGCGGAGCCGAACACGTACATGCGCGCCACGGCGTGCCGCTCGCAACGAGCGGCGATGGCCTCTCGCTCGTCTTCCGGTAGGTGGACCATTTCGGCGGCCTCCCTTCCCATCCTATCGGCCCCGGCGGGCTGATCACGCCCACGTGGGTCGGGTGGCGGCGCGTCCCCCCTCCTGGAACGCCGTTCGCCAGCGCTTCCGTGGGTCGTCGAACTTCACCGATGCCGGGTCGAAGGCGTGGGGGTCGAACGCGCCACCGGCCCAGGTCAGCGTCTCTTCGTGCTCCGGGTGGTCGGGGTCCCGGATGATCTGCAGGAAGTCGGCGTAGCCTCTCGTGCCGCCCACGTCCTCAGGTGGGCAGGCGCCCGCGCCGGCGACGCAGCGGGGGTAGCGACCGCCGTCGGCGGCTTCCACCCCTTCGAGCTCGAGGGTGTGTTCCCAGTCGTCGCCGAAGTCGTAGCGGTAGCGCATGGGTCCCATGCCGCGGACGAGGACCTTCGCGATCGGCACCTCCCAGCCGGCCGCGGTGGGGCGAACGTCGTCGAGGTCGTCGAGCGGGATGCCGATGCACTCGAAGCGGCCGCTCGGGTCGACGATCTCGAACTCGTGGAGGTGCGAGTCCATCCAGCCCATCGCGTCCTGGATCGCGACGTGGAGGTCCCAGAAGGTGTACGCCTCCGGGACGAGGATCCGGCGCCACACCAGCGGAGCGGTCCCGGGGAGGACGACCAGGAACTGGCCGACGTACCTCGGCTTGCTACGTGACTTCCGGCTTTTGGGTTGGGCCATGGTGCTTCGCATCGTGGCACGTTCGCGTGGCTTCGCCCCTTGGCGGCAGGGCGGTCGTCGGCAGGGATCGATTCCCGGTGCTCGCCGGGCTCACGGCAGGCGCAGGACGCGTTCACCGCGCCACAGGCGCACGATCCGCACGCGTTCCGCGTCGATGCGATAGACGATGCGGAACGGCGAGTGACTGATCTCACGCAGCGCCGCCACGTCGAACTCCGGCACCACGCGTCCGCCCTCGGGGACGTCGGCGAGCATCTCCACCGCCGCGACGATCTCGCGTAGCAGGCGCTCGCCGACCTCGGGCGCGCCTCGCTCGACGTACCAGTGCCGGACGTTCCCGAGATCGACGACCGCTGAGTTGGCGAAGGTAACGCGGTGCCGGGACGGCATTCAGGCTAGGCCGAGGCGACGCTTGGCCTCTTCCAGGGTGAGCTCGTCACCGGCGTCGAGGTCCATCAGGCCGGCGACGACGTCGCGCAGGAAGGCGCGCTCCTCGGACTCGGCCTCGTAGTCGGCCAGCGCCTGCACGACGGCGACCCCGCGACCGCGGCTGGTCAGCAGCACGGGACGCCGCGTGGCGTCGACCTGGTGGACGATCTTGCCCGGGTTGGCCTTGAGGTCGCTGAGCGGGACGACGTCCTCGGAGAACTTGGTTGGTGTGGCCATGGCTCCTCCTAACCGGTGCTGTTCGCAGGACCTAGGATAGCACCTGTCAACAGATCTCGCGACGGCCCCAGTGGGTAGGCCCACCGGCCTACATGCCGCGACCGTCTAGCGTCGCGGTGAGCAGGCGCGCCTCGTTGTGCGCCGGGATCACGAAGGTGACCATGCGCTCAGGGCTCTGGTTCGAGCGACGGGTCCGCTGGCGCCCACGGCGCCCCCACGCCGTCGCCGGTGTCGCCGCCGGGTGCGGCGGCCGCCTGCGTGGCCCGCGCGCGCCGCGAGGGCGCCAACGCGAGGTCGCCGCGGGTGAACACGATGACCGCCACGGCTGCGAGCGCGAGGGCGAGCGTCCGGAACACGTCCGTCAGGGCATCCTGCGGGATCAGGCCGCCGGCGACGTTCGTCCCGGCGTGCGCGACCACGGCGATGAGGACGCTGCCGCCGGAGCCGTTGACCAGCCACGCGTACAGGACGCTCAGTAGCGCCAGCGAGAGGTTGAAGTACCAGAACCTGGCGGTGAGGAAGCCGAGGTCGTGCTGGTACGTCCCCTCCAGGAAGAACAGCGGGAGGTGCCACGCCACCCACAGGGCGGCGACGACGAGGATGCCCACGACCGGCTTGGCGCGGTACTGCACCACGTCCTGCCCGACGCCGCGCCAACCGGGCTCCTCGACCAGGCCCGCCGCGAGGGCGAAGCCGATCGCGAAGGCGATCGCGCCTGCCGGCAGCGCCACGTCCATCACCGCGGGGCGACCCACGGCCGCACTGCCCAGGTAGCCCACGAGCGCGGGGAGGACGGCCACCGCCGCCATCGCCAGCCACCAGGCGCCGGAGACGCGCCGCGGGTCGACGGTCCGGCCGAGGAAGCCGCGTCGATACCCGCGTGCGGACCGCCGCAGGACGAAGAGTGTACCGAGCAGCGGGCCGGGACCCCCGAGGAACACGACGAGGCCCACGGGAACGTCGATCGACAGGGCCCGAGCGACGACGGCGCCCCACCAGATCGTCCAGGTCCACGCGAAGGTCACCACGGCGTAGCCCGCGAGCGCCCGCCATGCCCCCGACGCGTGGCCCGCGTCGCCCTGCCCATGGTTCATGACATCGAGGTTAGCAGCCGCGTCCGTGCCGGTCGACGATCGCCACGAGGGCTAGCATCGTGCCAGCAAGGAGGCCGCGATGCCGACGATCACCGTGCGCAACGTCCCCCCTGGGGTGGTGGCGTCCCTGAAGGCACTGGCGAGGCGTCACAACCGCAGCATGGAGCAGGAAGTGCGCGAGCTGCTGGAGGGGTACGTCGCCGAGCGCGAGGCGATCCTCGATCGGATCGAGGCCGGCTGGCAAGCGCAGCCGCGGCGGCTCGGCATCGCGTCGATCGCGACCGGGACGCTCTGCCAGGGGGCGCTGCTGCGCTCCATCGAGTCGGGCGTCGCCGTGTACGACACGCTCTTCGTCGAACTCGCCGCGCGCTCGGGCTGCCCCCTGGCGACCTTCGATGCGGCGGTCCTGAGGGCGTTTCCCGACATCGCACGGCGTCCGCGCGACCTCCAAGGGCCCTGATCCCCTACTGGACACGCGCGCGAAGCGCGCCGCCCCCGGCGCGGAAGCTGAGGTTGAGGTACCTGAGCGTGTGCCGGTGCTCGTTCGCGAGGGTCTCCCGGGACGGGACGAGGAACGGCAGGGCGTCGAGCCGCGCCTGCGCGCGGGCCATGACGGGACCGCCCGGTTGGCGGAAGACGGTGCGGCGGAAACGCGCTCGGAGGAGCCCGCCCAGGGCTGTCCCCGTGGCGGCGAAGACACGCGCGGCTTCGTTGCTCGCCGCAGCGGCTTCGGGCGCTGACGACTCGAGGACGCGGCAGCGGATCCTCAGCCAGCGCCCGACCCTCACGACGTAGGCGTCGCCGGCCTGGAGCGGCTCCGTCGCCGGGGGGACGACGGCGGTGACGACGTCCGGACCGCGCATCTTGCTCTGCGATCGCCAACTGCCCTAGGCCGACTGCGTGGCGATCCGCGCCCAGGCGGTGTGGACGCTCGGGCAATCGGGCAGGGGTTCGGTGACCGTGACCAGCCACGCCGCGTCGCTCCCCCTGGCCGCGCCAGAGGCGCCGGTGCCACCGCGGGTTCGCGGGTCGCTCTGACAGGTTCGGTGTCCTGTCACGTGGATGCCCGGTGCCAACGCTCGACACGCAGTTCGGGATAGCGCTCGAAGTCTTGGACGTTGTTCGTCACCAGGATGAGGTCGTGGACCGCAGCCACCGCAGCGATCTGGCCATCTGCGAACGAAGGTGTGAGGCCGCCATTCGAGAGCCGGGCGCGCTGCTCGGCGTGCCACTCGGCCGCGGCGGCATCGTAGGGAAGGATCGGCAGGGCAGCCGATACGACCTCGTCGAGGTATCGCTCGATCGCCGAACGCTTCCGCGAGGGCCGGAGCAGCCGGACGCCGAAGGCCAACTCGTGCCACACGACGGAGGCGGTGGCCAACTCGCCGCCGTGCTCACGCAGCTTCTCGACGACCGCCGCATCCGGCTCTCGACGGACGGGTTCGGATAGCACGTTGGTGTCGAGCAAGTAGCGAGGCCTCACCATGGAGCGACCCGTCCCGCACCGCGGTCACGGAGGGCCTCGAGCTCATCCCGGTCAAGCCCCACCTCGGTGATCTCGACACCGCCAAGGAATCTGTCGAGCGCAGCGCCGAACGATGGCCGCCCATGCGCGAGCTGCTGATACTGAGACGACGAGACCAGGACCGCCACCGGCTCACCCCACCGCGTGATCTGGATGGTCTCGCCCTCCTCGGCCTCCTTGACCAGGCCGGGGAGCCTCGCCCGCGCTTCCGCTATCGAGACACTACGTCCGGCCATGATCCACCTCCGTGTACATCATTACGTACACATTCTCGCGGAGTTTGCGGGCGAGCGCAAGGCATGGTGCCTGGTGAAGGCGGGCACTGGACCTACCGCGAGTAGGGACAGGTACCCGCTGCGGCGAACCGTTGGGCCCATCGAAGATGTCAGTAGTGGTAGCGAGCCTGGAGGAAGTCGATGCGACCATCACCGACCAGGTAGACGAGACGGTGCTCCTCGGTGAGGCGGCGCGACCAGGTGCCCGCGGGCAGGTACTTTAGCGGTTCGGGCTTCCCGAGCCCAGCGAACGGATCTCGGAGCGCGGCCTCAACGAGGTCGAGGGCTCTCCGCACTGTGCTTCGGTTCGTGGTGACCCAATACCGAAGATCCTCGAGGAACTCGGTCTGAAACACTGCCAGCAGCTTGCAGGATGCGGGTGTGGCGCTACGGCGCTTCTTCGCCAAGGCCAAGCTGCTCTCTGAGATCGTCAACGGAAGAGGGTTGAAGCACACTCCGTTGGGCACGGGAGATCGCGGACAGCAACCGCTGGGCGTTCTTCGGCGACCGCAGGAGGTGGGCGGTCTCGAGCAGACTCTCGAGTTCAGAGGCCGCCGCGAGCGCGACATCCTCTGCGTTTCTGCGCTTGATGATGACCGGTTCCCGGGTGGAGGCAACCTCGTCGCAGAGGGTTGCGAGCCTCGCGCGGGCTGTGGTGTAGGTCGTGATCGTTGGCATCGGAGTTCGCCCCGCTCCTTGGACTGAGG
>PXAU01000013.1 GCA_003567075.1 Trueperaceae bacterium | reverse complement strand
GTTCGTGCGGGCGCTGCCGCAGCCGGTGGTGCGGTGCGGCGTGCTGCTCGCGTGCTCAGCGATCCAACCAGGTGCTCCGCAGCGAGACGTAGCTGGTGTTGGGGAAGTGTTCGTAGCCCTGCATGCCGATCTCGGCCAGGTTGGCCTGCACGATCTCGGCCGGGTCACGCAGGAAGTCGTACGTGCTGGTGGTGTTGAGGTCGAAGGTGAAGCCGCCCTCGAGGCCGGCCTCGGACAGCAGTTCGCGCGCTCGTTCGACGTCGCGGACGTCGTACGGGGTCGAGTCCACGGCGTAGACGTTGCCGCCTGGGACGGGGGTGTTCTCGGCGGCGACGCCGCCGGTGCCGAACAGGGCCAGGTCGACGATCGCTTGCTTGTCGATGGCGTTGGCGAACGCCTGCCGCACGCGCACGTCGTCGAAGGCCTCGACCTCGACGTTCGTAACTGACCGCGTTTCCGTACGGCGGCTCCAGAGGCAGCGTGTCGAAGAACCCGTCAGCGCGTCTTGAGGCGCGGATCGAGCGCGTCGCGTAACCCGTCACCTAGCAAGTTGAAGCCCAGTACCACGACCATGATCGCGAGTCCAGGCGCAATGGTGGCCCAAGGCGCGAGGGCCAGGTAGCGACGTGCGTCGGCCACCATCATGCCCCACGACGGCGTGGGCGGCTGCGTGCCGAGTCCCAGGAACGAGAGCGACGCCTCGTAGAGGATGGCGTACGCGAGGCGCAGGCTGACCTCGATAATGAGCGGCGCCGCTGCGCTCGGTAGCACCGCCAGGAACACGATGCGCGCGTCGCGGCCGCCAAGAGCCTTGGCGGCCTCGACGTACAACTCCTCGCGTACGGTCAAGACTGCGGCCCGCGCAACGCGCGCGAACGGTCCGATGTACACGACGCCGATCGCAAGCACCAGATTCCAGAAGCCGGCGCCCAGGAAGGCAATGAGCGCGATGGCAAGCAGGATGGCCGGGAACGACAACAGGACGTCGGTGGTCCGCATGATCAGGACGTCGAGCCAGCCTCGGTAGTACCCCGCGAGCACGCCCAGGGCACCTCCGATGAGCAGCGCGACGGCCACGGACGCGCCGGCCACGGCGAGCGACACGCGGCCACCATGCAGGATGCGAGTGAACGTGTCGCGTCCGAGCTGATCGGTGCCGAGCCAATGCTCGGCGCTCGGACCCTGCAGCCGATCCGGCGGACTCAAGGTGATCGCGTCGTGCGGCGTCAGGAGCGGGGCGAAGACCGACCCGAAGACGGCTGCCAGGACCATGACGAGGCCGAGGCCACCTGCGCTGCGGAACAGGAACAGATGGATGGCCTTCGCCTTGCGCCCGCCGGCCGTCTTAGGCCGCTCAGCCATAGCGCACCCTCGGGTCGATCAACGCGTAAAGGACGTCGACAAGTAGGTTGACGAACACGAACGCTGCTGAGATCAGCAGAACTGCCCCCTGCACGACGGGATAGTCACGCAGGTTGATGCCTTCGAGCGCAAAGCGTCCGACGCCGGGGATGCTGAACACCTGTTCGATGATCACGGTGCCACCGAGGAGCGAGCCAAACTGCAGGCCGACCACGGTTACGACCGGGATCAAGGCGTTTCGGAGCGCGTGCCGCATCGTGACGACACGCTCGGCAAGACCTTTCGCGCGGGCGGTGCGAACGAAATCGCGCTCCATCACCTCGAGCATGGCCGAGCGCATGATGCGCGTGGTCGCCGCGGCGAGGATCAACCCGAGCGACAGCGACGGGAGCAGCATCCTGCGTGTGCTCTCGAGCGGGTCTTCGAAGAGCGGCACGAACCCCGCGGGCGGTAACCAACCGAGGCGGAGCGAGAAGAGCAGGATCAGCAGGATCCCGAGGAAGAAACCCGGTACGGACAACCCGATGAGTACGAACGCGCTGCCCAGGTAGTCGGGCCAACGACCCCGATACCGCGCCGCGACGATGCCGATCGGCAGTGCGAGCATGAGCGCGATGCCGAGGCTCATGGCGCTGAGCTGGAGCGTGGCTGGGAAGCGGAGCATGAGGTCGGTCGCGATCGAGCGACCGGTCCTCAGCGACGAACCGAGGTCCCCCTGCAGCGCCGCTGTGAGCCACTGCCAGAACTGGACGTGCACCGGGAGATCGAGACCGAAGATCCGGCGCAGTTCGTCCATGCGCTCCGGTGACACGTCCTCGCCGACGCCGATCAGTTGGGTCACGACGTCACCAGGAATGGCGCGCATCAGCAGGAACACGATCAACGCCACGCCGAAGAGCGTGGGAATCGTCATCAGCAGACGGCGACTCAGGAAGATGATCATGGCTCGAGCAGCATCATGGCATGGCCCGGTTGCACGAGGCTTCGCACGCCTGGGTTACGCCAAGGGAATGGTCAGGCGCTCGATGTCGCGAGGGTACGAGGTCAGGAACTCGGGTTCCCCCGACGTCACCACGATCGTGTCGGAGTGCCGGAACCCGCCGAGCCCCTCGACGTACAATCCTGGCTCGACCGTGAACAGCATGCCCGGCTCCATCAAGGTGTGATCGCCGACGTCGAGGAACGGTCCTTCGTGGTACCGGATGCCGATGTTGTGCCCCGTGTGGTGACGCCAGAGCGGCGTCAAGCCGTGCTCGGCAACATACGCACGCACGGCGGCGTCGACGCTGCTGCACGGACGACCAGCCCGGCAGCCATCGATCGCCAGGTCCTGCAGGGTGCGCATGTGATCGAAGAAGTGCCGTTGCTCCACGCTTGGCTCACCCAGGAACATCGTTCGCTCGAGTTCGCTCATGTAACCGAACATCGGGCACTTCGCCGTGTTCACGAGCGTGTCCCCCGCATGGAACGTCGCGTTCACGTTGAGGGAGTGCGGCAAGGCGCTGTGCGAACCGATCTGGCCGCGGTAGTACGCATGCGGGCCGTTGCGTCCCCAGGCCATTGGGCGGTAGGCGTCGCCGTATGCGTCGAGGAGTTCCGCGGTTGCCGTTGCCTCGACCTCCACCTCGACCTCGGTCTCGCGCCGCCCTTCGCGCGTGCGTTCCTGAAGCAGGCGCTGCGCGCGCCCTGCCCAGTGTGCGGACTCCCGCACCAGCGTGATCTCCGCTGGGCTCTTCACCTGCATCATCGACTCGACGGTGTCCTCGAGCGCCGTGTAGGTCGCGCCACTGGCCTCCGAGAGGGGAGGGCCGCCATACCCCATGGTCTTCGGGTAGCCGTCGCCGTCGCCACCGAAGCTCCGTTCGACTCCAAGGTCACGCATGAGGTCGGCCAGGTGGTGCATGGGGTGCCTGAAGTCAGGGTACTCGGGGTACGTCGACACGCGATCCACATGCGCGTACGCCTCGGCATGCTCACGTTCCAGGCGCGGCACGAACAGGGTGCTGGTGTCGTCTCTCGTGATCAGCAAGGCAAGAGGGCGTTCGGTTGGTAGGAAGGCAAAGCCCGAGAGGTAGAACACCCGATGGCTGCCCCACCACACGCTCGCCTCCACGTCCGCGGCGGAAGGATGGGCCATGAGACGCTCGCGTCGCTCGCGGTACTCTCCAGCATCGATGGGTGTTGCCAAAGGGTGCGTTGGGGTCGGTGGCATGCCGGTCTCCGATCTGCCAGCGGTGGTTCACCGCGCTCCGGGGGCGCACGCCGACGCTCCCGGCCACGTGGCCGGGAGCGTCGGTAGTGCTGACGTCGATCGACGCTCAGTTGTCGAGCCAGGTGGTTCGGAAGCCGAGGTAGCTGCCGTTGGGGTAGAACTCGTATCCCTGCACGTTCGGCCTGTTCGCCGAGTACTGCGCCGAGTGGAACAGGAACACCATAGGTGAGACATGGAGGATGCGCTCCTGCGCCTCGCGATAGATCTCGCGTCGGACGCTGGGATCCGGTTCGAGACGTCCGGCGTCGAGCAACTCGTCGACGCGCTCGTCGGCGAAACTGATCCAGTTCCCGCTCGACGTGCTGTAGAACGGCGTGTGGAGGAAGGCGTCGGGATCGGCCTGGCCCGAGGATCCGGTGAGGATGACCGTGAACTCCCCGGCCAAGTAGTTTGGCAGGTAGATCGACCAATCCTCCAACTTGATGTTGGCGGTCACGCCGATGTCGGCAAGGTTCGACTGCACCACCTCTGCCGGATCGCGCAGGAAGCTGTAGGTGCTCGTGACGTAGAACTCGAACTCGAACCCGTCGGGGAAGCCGGCCTCGGCCAGCAGTTCGCGCGCCTTCTCGACATCGCGGACGTTGTACGGTGACTCGACCGCGTAGAAGTTGCCGGGTGGGACGGTCGCGCCCGTTGCTACGACGCCGTCGACGCCGAACAGCGCGAGGTCGACGATCATCTGCTTGTCGATCGCGTACGCGAACGCCTGCCGCACCCGATAGTCGTCGAACGGCGGCCGCTCGTGGTTGAACTGCACGGCACGGTAGTTCGCCGTCGGTCCACCGACGACCACCACGTTGGGATCGGCCTCCAGCGGCGAGACGTCGACGGAGGCGACGTACTCGATCCAATCGACGTTACCGGTCTGGATCGCGGTCGAACGCGCGGTGGCATCCGGGTAGAACGTGAAGGTGATCCCATCCAGGTACGGCAGGGAGTTCCCGTCGCCGTCGACGCCCCAGTAGTCGTCGAAGCGCTCGAGTACGAGCCGTGTCTGCGGGAGGTACTCCACGAAGCGGAACGGGCCGCTGCCCACGACCACGTTCTGCAGATCGCCGTGCTCCTCGACCACGTGCTGCGGCACGATCACGTTGAGGCTGCTGGCGAAGAACGAGAGCAGCGGTGTGAAGGGTTGCGACAGCGTGAACACGACCGTCCGGTCGTCGATGACGTCGATCTGCTCGACCGTCGCGAAATTGCTCGAGCGTGGCGAGGCGACGTCGGGGTCCTTGATGCGCTCGATGGAGAACTTGACGTCGGAGGCCGTGACCGGGGTGCCGTCGTGCCAAAGCGCGTCGCGCAGGTAGAACGTCCACTGCAGCAGGTCGTCCGAGGTCTCCCATGACTCGGCGAGGCCCGGGACGATCTCGATCGCGCTGTTGAACGCGACCAGTGTCTCATACGTGTTCTCGAGCATGTTGCGACTGGCCGTGGCGTTGGTGAGATGCGGATCGAGCCCGACGGGATCGGTCTGCATGCCGACGCGCAGGACCCCGCCAGACTGAGGTTGTGCGAGGACGGCCCCGCAGATCACGAGGAGCGTGACGAGTAGCCAGGTACGCATGGTTGGACCTCCTTGGATCCGAGACTGGGTCGGATTGGTCGAAGCATCCTACGTCATCGGGTCGGCAACCGTCTGCACGGATCGATCGGGAGCGTGTGGAGTTCACTCGGACGGCGGTCGCGCGCACGGCTCGCTGCCACGCATCCGCCGGCCGCTGCTACGATGGTGATGGCTGCGTGGGCCCTTAGCTCAGTCGGTCAGAGCAGGCGACTCATAATCGCTCGGTCGCGGGTTCGAGCCCCGCAGGGCCCACCAAGCATTCGATTGGAGACACGCGTGCACAAGCTCGCCCTATGGATCGGCCTTGCCCTCGTCATCATCGGCGTCGTCGCCTACCTCGGCTCCGGCGCGGCGAGCGTGACCGCGCTCGTCCCATCGGTCTTGGGCGCGATCCTGGCTGCCCTCGGCCTTGTGGCGACGGCGCGTCCCGGGGCGCGTCGGCACGCCATGCACGCCGCGGCGGCCGTTGCGCTGCTCGGGTTCCTCGGATCGCTGCAGGGGGTCCCCGCCTTCTTCGAGTTGCTCGGCGGCGCGGTGGTGGAGCGCCCGTGGGCGGCGGCGGCGCAGGCATTGACCGCGGTGCTGAGCGCCGTTTTCGTCGCTGCTGCCGTCTCCTCGTTCGTCCGCGCCCGTCGCGCGCGCAGCGAGCCTCCAGCGGCTTGACGGTCGTCCCGGAGGAGCAGCGCGAACGGCGTTCGTCCCGCCGACACGAAGGCCCGCGCTCCCCGACGATGCGTACCGGGACGAGTGGGAGGTGGTGGCTGCACCGACCACACGCGAACGTCGACGCCGCGCGTGCAGGACCGCCCTCCCGGCGGGGCTATTGCCCCGGTACGATCTGGACTTCGTTGATGCAGACGTCGCGCGGCCGCGTGACGGCGTAGAGGACG
>PXAU01000199.1 GCA_003567075.1 Trueperaceae bacterium | reverse complement strand
GGCCAGAGCGTGGATGCGCCCAGGCCGGTACGCCCCATCCTATTGCACGAAGCGGCCTCGCGGTGAGACTTGGGTTGACGGGCGTTCATCCAGCCTCCCCACGAGGCTGTGCGAACGGTCGCCCGCACGCACCCAGCGCTCACTGCTTGCGGCGTGGATCGAGCGCGTCGCGCAGACCGTCCCCCAAGAAGTTGATCGACAGCACCGTGATCACGATCATCAGCCCCGGAGGAATCGCCAACCAGGGCGCGAAGAAGATGTACGTCTGCGCGTTCGTGAGCATGTTCCCCCAGGTCGACACAGGCGGCTGGATGCCGAACCCCAGGAACGACAGCCCCGCCTCCACAAGGATGGCGATACCCACCTGCAGCGTGCCCTCGACGATGATCGGCGCCATCGCGTTGGGCACCAGGTGACGGAACATGATCTTCGTGTTCGACGTGCCAAGCGCCTGGGCCGCCATCGTGAACTCCTGCTCACGCAACGACAGGAACGCAGCCCGCACCAACCGCGCGGTGGGGATCCAACCGAAGATCACCAGGATCATCACGATGATCACCACGCTCGAGGCCGTGCCGAAGGTCCCGTACATCCACTGCCCGATGCCCGAACGGGGGTCGCGCAGGATCGCCGACAGCACCAACAGGATCGGCAGACCCGGCAACGTCAACATGAAGTCGATCAAGCGGCTGATGACGATGTCCAGATCGAGCCGCACCCGCGAGAACAGCGCCCGCCAGGCCGCGAACGCGGCGAACGCCACCGCCGCCACCAGACCGATGGTCGAGGCGAGCGCATTCGGACTCCACTCGCCGGCCAGACCGGCCCGAACCGGTCGCTCCGCGAGCGTCCAGGCAATCTGCACGACGAAGAACAGTGCCGCGTAGATGAGTACCCACGACAGCACCCGCCACAACACGAACGGGAAGCTCCAGTCGACGTCCTGGCGCGCGAACGGACCCACGTAGAAGCGCAACGGCCGGCCCGAGTAGAAGCCCGCGATCGACCCCATGATGGTCCCCACCAGCACGCTTGAGAACGCCGCCAGGAAGCCCACCAGCAGCGACACGCGCGAGCCGTACAGGAGCCGCGAGAAGACGTCGCGACCGAGGTCGTCGGTGCCGAGCCAGTGCGTCTGCGACGGTGGCTGGAAGTACATGGCCCGAAGCCCTGCGCCGCGCGGCTGCGCGACCGGATCGTGCGGCGCCAGGTACGGCGCGAAGATCGCTACCAGGATCAGGATCGCCAGGACGCTCAAGGACAGCATGGCGAGCTTGTGCTTGCGGAGGCGGCGCCACGCCAGGCGCCACAAGGTCTCCGAGCCCGCAGGGGCGCGTGGTTTCGCGACGGTCTGCACACGCCCTCCTCAGTCGTAGCGGATGCGCGGGTCGACGACGGCGTACAGGATGTCCGCCACCAGGTTGAAGAACACCACCAGGATGGCGATGAACACGAGCGCCGCCATCGCCACGTTGTAGTCCTTGCCCACCAGCGAGTCGAAGATCGCGCGCCCCATGCCGGGGTACGAGAAGACCGTCTCGGTGAGCAGCGCGCCGTTGAAGAGCGCCGGCATCGAAAGCCCGACGAGGGTGATGATCGGGATGAGGCCGTTGCGAAGGGCGTGCTTGTAGAGCACCTTGCGCTCGCTCACGCCCTTGGAGCGCGCGGTGCGGACGTAGTCCTGGTTCAGCACCTCGAGCATGCTGGCGCGCATGAATCGCGTCCAGGCAGCCATCGATCCGGTCGCCAGGGTGAATACCGGCAGGACCAGGTGGGTCGCCCATTGCCGGATGAACTCGCCCGCCGTGGCGCGCCCCACTTGGACGTCGGACCACATCAGGTCGGGGATGCCGCCCGGCGGGAGGGCCCGCACCCCGAACGTCTCGGGTATGAAGATCACGAAGAGATAGAGCAAGATGATGCCGAGGAAGAAGTTCGGCGTCGACAGACCAACGAACGACAGGAACGTGATCGTGTAGTCGCCGGCCGAGTACTGCCGCACGGCGGTGAAGATACCAACGGGTATGGCGATGAGCAGCGCGATGGTGAGGCTGGTGATGGTGAGCACCAGGGTGCGCGGCAGGCGCTGCTCGAAGATGAACTCGGCCGCCGGGACGCCGTACGTGCGCGAGCGTCCCAGGTCGCCGTTCACGGCGCGACCGAGCCACTTGAAGTAGCGCACGTGGATGGGCTGGTCGAGGCCGTGCGCGCGGCGCAGCGCCTCGAACTGCTCGGGCGTCATCATCGGGTTCTGCATCCGCAACTCGTCGAGCGGGTCACCCGGCTGCAGCGACACAAGCGTGAAGATGGCGACCGACGCCAAGAAGAGCAGCGGGAGCATCTGGCCGAGCCGGCGGAGGATGTAGTTGAACATGAGAAGGCGATCCCGTCTTCAGGGGGGTTGGCTCGCCGGCAGCGAGCCAACCCCCCACGTGGACGAATCAGACTCGAGCGGGCTCCCGCCTCACTCGTACAGTTCGCCGTAGTCGGCCTGGTCGAAGACCTGCTCGGCGCCGTTCTGTACCCAGCCGACCAGTTCGGGCGCAGCCGGCGGGTAACCGTAGCCCTGGTTGAAGGTGCTGGCGACGTAGTTCACGACGCCCTGCGTCACGACGAAGGGGTTGGAGCGGAAGATGAGCGGGATGGCCAGCAGTTCCTCGGCGAACACCGCCTGCATCTCCTGGTAGATGGGCACCGCGAGATCCAGATCGAGTTCCGCGACCGCCTGGTCACGCAACTCGTCGAACTCCGGCGAGCACGCGCCACCCAAGTTCTGCCCTGCGAAATCGTTCTCGGGCGTGGGGGCGTTGCGGCACAGGTACCCGGCCGCGTTGAGGACCGAGGCCTGGCTGGACACCCAGGCGAACATGAACATGCCCGTCCAGGCACCGTCGTACGCGCGGCTCAGGAAGTCGGGCGCGAACACGACCGAGGCCGGGGCATTGTTGATGCGGACCTCGATGCCCACCTGGCGCAGGTCTTCCGCGATGAACTGCTGCTGGCGCTCGCGCACCGCGTTGCCGGCAGTGGTCACGAACTCGAGCTCGAAGCGGACCGTGCGGCCGTCCTCGGTGGTGCGCTGCATGATGCCGTCCGCGCCGCGGCTCCAGCCGAGTTCCTCGAGGTACGCCACTGACTGCTCAGGGTCGTAGGCGTACTGGCGCACGTCAGGGTTGTAGGTGAAGTCGAACGGCGAGACGTTCGCGTGCGACACCGGCTGCAGGCCGTCGAAGAGCGCCTCGGACATCGACTGGCGGTCGATGCCGTGGATGATGGCGCGCCGCGTGCGCACGTCGTCGAGCATCAGGTCGCTGACCTGCTGCAGGTGGCTGAACTGGTTGATGTCGAGATGCTCCCACGTGGCGCTGGGAACGAACCAGATGTCGTAGCGGTCGACCGCGCGCGCGGTGATCTGCGGCGAAAGCGCCTGGTCGAAGGTGATCGAGACGCTCGAGGTCACGTCCACCGCGCCCGAGACGATCGCGAAGAGCAGCGCGTTGGTGTCGGTGATGAAGCGGTACTCGACGCTCCGCAGGTAGGCGTCCTGGTTCTCGGGGTGCAGGTGGTAGTTGGGGTTGCGCTCGAGGCGCAGCGCCGAGCCTGGCGTCCAGCGGACCGGCATGAAGGGGCCGTTGTAGACCGTGCGGCCCTCGTTGATCGCTGCGGGCGAGCCGAAGTCGGTGAAGAAGCCGCGGTAGATCTCACCGATGCGCGCCGCGTCGACCTCGGGATCGAGCCCTGCCACCGTCGATTGCACGTCGTCCCAGACGGGGCGCATCACGTGCGCGGGCAGCACCGGGATGGGCGAGCCGACCAGGTCGGAGCTCTGCGCCGGGCTCCAGGTCACGACGAACTCGCGCTCGTCGATCACCTCGACGCCCAAGCGGGCGTAGTAGTCGGGGCTGGAGAGCGACATGCCGGGGGTCTGCGAAAGCTCGTACACGAAGGCGACGTCGTCGGTCGTGATGGGGTGCCCATCGGACCAGACGATGTCGTCGCGCAGCGTGAGCGTCGCCTCGACCTCCTGCGCGCCGTCCGGCAGTTCGGTGATCACCAACCTGCCGTTCTCCACCGTCGCCACCTCGGTCACCAGCTCCGGCTCGAGCTCGGCGTCAAGGTCGATCCGGTAGAGCCCCACGTAGTTCCACAGCTCGACTTCGCTGGCGATCGCCATCGAACCGAGCACGTTGAGCAGGTCGCCGAGGACGACCGGCTCCTGAGAGGTGCCCACCGTCAAGCTGTTGTCCTGCGGCCCCGCGAACGCGAAGCCTAGAGCCAGGGCAAGCACCAGCGTCGTGACGAACCTGTACACGTCCGTACCTCCTGTTCGGCGTTGTTGCGCGCACGCGCTCGACGCCTTGTCGGTCGACCGCGAACGCGCCTGCCCCAAAGCGGTGGGAACGCCGTGAACGCACGGTATCGCGCTTGCGCTTGACTCCGCTAAGGGCTTTTGCCTCTGACATCGTCTCGAGCGCTTCAGGTCAGGCTTCTCGAGGGTCGTAGCGCACCACCCCGCCGCCCGCGCGCTTGGCCCGGTACATGGCCACGTCGGCGGCGCGCAGCAGACCGAGCGCGTCCTCGGCATCCTCGGGGAAACAGGCCAGGCCGAGGCTGGCGATCACGCCGGTGGACGCCGTCGCCTCGGCTGCGAACGTGCCCGGCTCACCCCCGGGGTCACTGGAACCGTCGGACGCGCCCCGCTGGACCCGTGTCACCACCCGATACGTGCGCTCGGCCACCGACAGGGCGGAACTCGCCTCCAGGGCTTGCCAGACGAGCGCGAAGGCGTCGTCGCCGATGCGCGCCACGACGTCGTGATCGCGCGCAGAGCCGGCCAGCGACGCCGCCAAGCGCCACAGCGCCTCGTCGGCGCTGGACCGCACGTCGGCCTCGCCGGCCACGCCTTCGAGCTCCAACAATCCCAACGTCACACCATGCCCCGTGCGACGTGCCAGCGCCAACGCCGCCTCGAGCCGCTCGTGCAGCACCCGCCGCCCCGGCAACCCGGTGTGCGGATCGTTGCCCGCGGCCGTCGCGGGCGCGGCCCGCGCGTGCTCGAGCGCCACGCGGGCGGCGACCAGCGAATGGCGCTCGTCGCTGGCCACCAACGCCATCGACACGAGACCCGCCAAGTCGGTCAGCGGGCCAGCGGCGGGCGCGCCCGCCTCGCTCCACGGTGCCTGGTCCACCAGCGCCACCACGCCCCGCGCGCGCCCATCGGGCAGCACCACGGGCGCGCCCAGGTAGGCGCGGGCAGCGGGTGCGCCTGCCACCCACGGATGCGCCGCGAAGCGCGCGTCCTGCCGTAAGTCGGGCACCACCAGCACATGCTCGGGCCGCGCCAGTGCGGGCGCGGCGAAGGAGGCGAGCGCAGCGCTGTCGTCGAGGTCGACCTCGAGCCGGGCGTCGGGCGACGCAAGCGACCAGGCACGCGTGCCGGCCGCCAAGGTCACCAGCACCAAGGGAACCTCATAGTGCGCTGCTGCCACCCGCAGAACGCGCGTGCATGCCTGCATCAGCAGGCCGTCCACAGGTTCGACCGGCCGCGCCTCGTCCCGGCCATGCAGGCGAGCGTCAGCGTCCAGGTGGTCGCTCACGCGCGCATGGTAGCACCGCTGTGCGCCGGCAGCGCGCGCGAGCGGGCTTGTGGACCCGGCGCGCCGGCAGCGCGCGCGAGCGGGCTTGTGGACCCGGCGCGCCGGCCCCTCCAGCGCCGCCCAGCCCGCGGTGGCGGCCAGCGCTCGCTCTGCTAGGCTGCCAGGGTGTCCGATGCAGCCACAACCACGCCCGCCGCCGTTCCCACGCGACGCGACGACCGCGCTGCTCACGCGCTTCGCGCAGTTCGGGTCGAGCGCGGTGTCAACCGCTACGCCGAGGGGTCGGCGCTCGTCACGTGGGGCGACACCCAGGTGATCGCCACGGTGTCGGTCGAAGCGAAGCTGCCGCCGCACCTGCGTGGGCGCAAGCAGCGTGCGGGCTGGCTCACCGCCGAGTACGGCCTGCTGCCGCGCGCCACCCACGAGCGCGGTCAGCGCGAGCGGCGCGTCACCAACGGACGCACCCAGGAGATCCAGCGGATGGTCGGCCGCGCGCTCCGGACCACGCTCGACCTCGAGGCCTTCGCCGGGCGCACCCTCACCGTGGACTGCGACGTGCT
>PXAU01000248.1 GCA_003567075.1 Trueperaceae bacterium | reverse complement strand
GGCAGACTGAAGGAGACGCCCGACACGCGGTCAGTGCGGGGCGGCGTCAAGCGCCGCCTTGTCGAGCGCGCGCAGCTCGCTGAAGCGGAACGAGAACGCCAGGCTCGCGGCCGCCGCGGTCGCCGCCACGCCGAACAGCAGCGGGAAGCCGGTCGCTACCGCCAAGGCGCCGACGGCCACCGGTGCCAGACTCGGCAGCGCCAGGATGCTGTTCGCCACCCCCACGTACAGCGGTCGCTGCGGGGCCGGTGAGACGGCGTACAGCAGGTTCCAGGCGGCGATGCCCATGCCCGAGTTGCCGGCCGCCGAGAGCGCGAACACCAGCGCGAAGCCTTGCCAGGTGGGCATCAGCAGCGCCGCCAGCGGCGCCGCCACCAGGAACGCCACCGACACCTGCAGCACGCCCACGTTCTGACCGCGGTCGGCCGGACGCCGGAAGGCGAAGTTCACCGCGATCGAGGCGAACGTCGCCACGATCACGAACGTCCCCCAGCGACGCTACCGGCGCTCCCAGGTTGGTGATGGCGTAGATGGCGTAGAACGGCTCGGCCATCAGCGCCAGCAGCCCCAGGAAGCGCACCCGCAGGTAGCGCCGGAAACTGACGTCCACCCGCAGCACCTCCGGCAGGCGCCGCAGCATCGACGCTAGCGGTTCCTTCAGCGCTGGCACGCCGGGCGGCTCGCGCACCAGCGCGAACGACAGGTAGGCACCCGCCACCAGCACGCTGCCCAACAGGAACACCACGCCGAAGTCGTGGGGGAACACCAAGTCGGAGTCGAACACGCGCCGCAGCACCAACCCCGAGAGCAGCGCCAGCACCCCGCCGATCGCGTTGCGCAGCACCCAGAACGTGCCCAGCCGGTAGTGCGGCACCACCTTCGCGGTCACGTCCGCGAACGGCACCCCGCCGATTCCGCCGGCCACCGAGTTGAGTGCCAGCACCGCTAGCGTCACCGGGATCAGCACCCGCGGTTCGTCGCCCACCAGGAACACGGTGGCGGTCAGGAGCGCCAGCACCACGACGCGCAAGGTCGACGTGCGGCGGTACAGCGGCAGCTTGAACGGTTGGTGCGCCAGCCGGCTGGCGACGAACAACTGCGGCAGGAACCAGCCGCCCACACGCAACGCTGGGATCAGGCCGATCACCCAACCCGGTGCCCCCAGCGCTGCCAGGAACGGCGCCAGCACCAGTCCGCTGTGGAAGAACGCCTCGCCACCGTTGACCAGCACGCCGTTGTAGACGCCCAGCCAGAAGTTGCGGTTCGGTACCCCCCACCCCTTCGCTTGCACGCCGGCATCCTACAGCCGCTCCGCAGTGCTGGGCTCAGCGCCCTGGCGCCGGACAGTAACCATCACGCTCGGAGCACTCCACCACGCCGCCGAAACCATCGATGCGCGCCGGCAGTGCGGTCGCCGGGAAGGGCTGGAAGCCGGCCGGGTCGTACGTCGTGTAGCGCAGCACGAGCGGCTCGAGCCACACGTCCACGAGCGTCACGGCCGAGCGTGGCGGCGCGTCCCAGTCACGCAGCGCGCGCCCACCGATGCCGCCGCTGAAGAGCAGTTCGAGACCCTCCCAGCGGCCCGGGTAGTAGGCCGCCTGATGGCCGCTCACGTAGCCGTCGACGCCGTGCTCCAGCAGGATGTCGCGCAGCGACGCCGCCTCCCAGACCACCTCGCCCTGCCGATCGCGACCCACCGCGATCCCGACGAGCGGCAGGTGGCCCATCACGAGCCGCACGCTCGCCTCCCGTGCCGGGGCCGAGGCGAGCACGCCTTCGAGCCAGGCGCGCTGCTCGTCGTCGACCACGGGTCCCGAGGCGTCGATCGCGGCCACGAACACTGGACCGTGCACGAACGCGTACCTGAACGGTGGCGCGGGGGCGTCGACGAGCGTCAGCCCGGACCAGTGCTCGCCGTGCGACCAGTAGGCCAGTGCGGCGTCACGCTCTCGCGCGAAGGCGAAACGGCCATCGGGATCACGCAGGTTGGAGGCATCGTGGTTGCCCATCGTAGCGGCGTACGGGACCCCGGCCGCACGCAAGGGTGCCGCCACGCTGACGTCGAAGGCCGCCCACATCGCGGCGAAACGCTCGTTCGGCAACGAGCGGCTCTGGCCCGCCACCAGGTCGCCGGGAAGCAGCAGCAGGTCGGGGCGCCACACGTCGCTGACGGCCGCCATCACCCGCGCCACCGGCGCCGGGTAGGCGAGGCTGCCGTAGGGGCCGTTGAAGTCGCCGAACACCACCAGCCGCAGGTCACCGCGTGGCGGGTCGGGGATCGCCACGGGCTGCGCCGCGCTCCATGGCGCGGCGCACGCCAGTGCGCACAGGAGCGCCACCAAGCGGGCGCGTCCGAGTCGTGGCGGGCAGGGGAGATGCATCCGGACAGTATGGCCTGCGCCGTCCACGGTATCGTCCACTGCATCGTCCCCTGCGCCGTCCCCTGCGTCGTGAGCGTCGTTCCAAGCGTGGACGGAGCGACTGCGCCCGAGCGGTTAGCGTGGCCCGATGGCTGGACCTCGGCTGATCGCGCGTCTCCTCGGCGCCCCCGCGTTCTCGTGGAACGGTGCGCGCATCGCTCCCGGGGCCGTCAAGGCGTTCGCGCTGCTGGCGTACCTCGCGCGCGCCGAGGACGGTGTCGCGCGCCGCGACCTCGCGGAACTGCTGTGGGGTCCCGGGCGCGTCGGCAGCGTCCACCAGGCGCTGCACACCCTGCGTAGGGCGCCGGGTGGGGAGCAGTGGCTCTCGGTCGGGCGTGGCCCCGTGCACCTACGCGTGCGGTGCGACGCCACCGTCTTCGAGCGCCTGATCGGGCGGGGTCGGTACGGCACCGCGCTCGCCCTCTGGCACGGGACGCCGTTCGACGGCGTCCGGGTTCCTGACGCGCCCGCGTTCGAGGATTGGCTCGACCTCGAGCGCATGCGGCTCGACGACCTGCGGCGTGCTGCGCTCCGTGGCGAGGCGCAGCGCTTGACCGCGGCCGGCGCCAGTGACGAGGCCATCGGCCTGGCGGCGACGCTGCTGGAGCTCGATCCTCTCGACGAGAGCGCGCACCAGGCCGTCGTCCGCCTCCACCTGCAGCGGAGCGACGTGGGGGCCGCCCGGGCACAGTACGAGGCGTGCCGCGTGTTGCTCGACCGCGAACTCGGCGTGGAGCCGTTGCCCGAGACGATCGAGCTCGGCGACGCGATCGCGGCTGCCGAGCGCGCCATCCGGGAGCACACGCCGCTGGCGTCGATCGCCACGATTCCACCGGCCCTGCTCCGACCGCGGGTTCTCGTCGGCCGGTCCGTGGAGCTCGCGGCCGTGCGAGGCGCATGGGCCGAGGGCTGCATCGTGCTGTTGGTCGACGCCGCGGGTGCCGGCAAGAGCCGGCTGGCGCTCGACGCCGCCGAGGGGCGTGGGCGGTACGTGGTCTTGGACGGGCGCCCTGGCGACGCGGGCGTTCCGTACACCAGCCTGGTCAGGGCCGTCGAGACGCTCCTCCAGGCCGTAGACGACGAGAGGCTCGCCGGCTGGGCGCGCTCCGAGATCGCGCGCGTTGCGACCGCCCCGGTGGCTTCCGGCGACGCACGCGACACCGGTCCGATCATGTCTGCCCACCTCGGGTCAGCCGTGGCGGCCGCGCTGCAGGCCCTCGACGCCTCGGTCGAAACGGTGGTGATCGACGCCCTGCACGCCTTCGACGAGGACAGCCGACGCGTGGTCCTGGCGGCCATCGGGGAGGCAGGTCGCGACCGCCCCGCACTGGTGGTCACGGCACGCGCGGAAGCGCTCGCCGCTGCGGACGCGCGCAGCTTCGACGCGCTGTGCGCGGAGGGCATGGCCGTGGTGATCGACCTGCCGCCGCTCGATGCCGGAGCCGTCGAGGCACTGCTGGTGGGCGTTGGGATCGACGATGGTCAGGTGTTGGCGGCCGACCTCGTGCGCTTCACGGGAGGCAACCCCCTGTTCGTGGTCGAGGTGCTCAAGGACCTCCATGCCGCCGGACGGTTGCGGTCCGTCGCGGGTCTCCCCGCCGACGTCGGAGCCCCGGACCGTGTCGCGCGGACGCTGGAGCGTCGCCTCGACGATCTCGATCGCGAGGCGCTGCGCGCCCTGCGTGTGCTGGCGCTCGCCCCCGACGCGACCGGCGACGTCGTGGCCGCGGTGCTCGACCTCGACGAGCACCGCGTCGCCGAGGCGCTCGGCGCCGCGGAGCGAGCGGGGTTGCTCGTCGACGGTGCTTTCACGCACGCGCTGGCGCAGGAGGTCGTGGAGGCACACGCGCCCGCGTCCGTTCGACGGCTGCTCCATCGGCGCCTGGCCGATGCCCTCGCCGATCGCGGCGCCCCGGTCGGCGTCGTCGCGTGGCACCGGCTCGAGGCCGCAGACGACGACGACACGGCCGCCCCGGTGTTGCAGGCGGCTGCCGAGGCCGCGCTCCGGATCGGACCCTCGCGCCAGGCCATGCGCTGGTTGGAACGGTTGGTCGAGAGCATCGACGACACCTCGGAGTGCTACGCGCGTGGCCTGCTGTGGCTCGGCTCGGCGCGCGGGAAGGTCGAGCTCGAACGCGCTCAACGCGAGGTCGAGGCCGCGCTCGACGCCGCGGATCGATACGGGCACGCGGCGATCGCGCTCGAGGCGCTGTCCACACTGGCGCGACAGGCGCGGACGGCGGGCGCGTACGCGCGCTCCGCCGCCCTCCTCGACGACGCCGCCCACCGTGCCGGCCAGCCCACCCCGTTCGGCATCACGATCGACCGGCACTGGGTGACGTTCCACCTGGCCTGGGCGCGCGGCGACTTCAGCGCGGCCGAGGCGAGCCTCGAGGCCCTCGCGACGCTGGTCCCTGACGACGCCGACCTGGCGTACGAGCGCAGCACCCTCGATTGGCACATGGGTCGGCTGGAGCGCTGCGCGCAGCGGCTTGCCGGGATCGACCGCTCCGAACTCGATGCCGCTCACGGCGGCCACGTCGACCACATGGCCGGGCTCGCCGCCTGGGCGCTCGGGTGGCCGCTGCGCGCGGAGGTGCACCTGAACCAGGCGTTGGCGACGTTCGAGGCGGTGGGTGACGTCCAGCACGAGATCCTCGCGCGCAACGGCGTGGCGCTGGCGCTGGTCGGCGCGGGCCGCTTCGACGAGGGCCGCAGGCACGTGCTGCAGGCTGCACGTCTGGTGCGTGTCCACGGCACACCGCTCTTCGCGGCCGACGCCGCCAGCAGGCGCGCACTGATCGCGCTGCACTGTGACGAGGCCGGCGACGCGTTGCGCGCCTTGCAGGAAGCCTGGGACGCGGTCGAGGGCGTGACCGACCCGTACCGTCGCAGCACGATCCTGAGCGTATGGGCGGGCGCGTCGGCGGCCGTCGGCGACACCAACGGCGCCCTGGCAGCCGCGACGGAGGCGCTGGCGCTGGCCGAGCGCATCGGGCAACCGCTGGCGTGCGCTATCGCGGAGCGGGCGCGCAGCGTCGCTGACCGCTACGCCGGCGACGCCGACGGCGCCGCCGAGCACGCCGAGCGCTCGGTGCGTCGTGCGGCACGCCACGCGATGGTCGAACAGCAGGGCCACGCGTTGGTGATGCAGGCGCGCGCGTTCGAGGCGGCGGGTCGGTCCGGAGCCCGCGATCTCGCCATGGAGGCCCGCAGCCTCGGGCGTGACCGGTCGTTGCCGCACCTGGCATGGCTGGCCGGCAACGTGCTCGTGCGTTCGGGCGACGACGGCGCGGTCGCCGAGGTCGAGCACCTCGCAGCGCGGCTGCGCGCGCGTTCGCCCAGCGGTCGCCTCCTGGAGCTGTGATGGTCGTCCCAGTCGTTGTTTGAGGCTCCTTTGAGGCGCACTCCGTAGCCTTGCGACGTGCGAGAGGAAGCGCGTTACGTCCTGTACCTGTGGCGCGACGGCACGGGTGACGGCGCCTGGCGCGCCAGCCTGACGGATGTGCGCACGCATCGCGTGCGGCGATTCCGCGACACCGCGGACCTACAGGCTTTCCTGGACGAACGTACCGCTCGCTCGCGCGCCCTCGGTGACGCCGGCCCACCCGATACGGGTGTGGGCGGCGGCGGCGAAGGCGACGCCTGAGGAGGCCTGATGCACGTCACACGTTCCATCCGTCCCACCGAACCCGGTTTCCGTCCCAGGTGCCGTGTCGCGCTGCGCGTGGCCGCGCTGGTGCTCGCGACCCTGGTCGTCGCTGCCTGCGGTGCGCCCGGCAACGGCGGCGCGCCCGGCAACGGCGACG
>PXAU01000325.1 GCA_003567075.1 Trueperaceae bacterium | reverse complement strand
GCGTCCTGGGCGTAGGCGACGAGCGGCGTGAAGGCACATGCGAGTGCGATGACCGCGAAGCCCCAGAACGGGAGCGCTCGCTTGCCGGTACGCGGCGCCGTGCGGCTACGATAAGTGCTTCGTACATGAAGCGGAATATGGCTCAGCAAAGGCATGAGGGCGCCTCCGACGGTTGAGATACCGAAAGGCTAGCACGGCCTTGCTGCGCGTCTCGGCGAAGCCGTGCACATCGTGTGCGGCGACCAGCGCAGCCGACGGCACGGTGACGAAGCAGTTCGTGGCACCGGACACCAACCCGATCACGTTCGCGGCAGATGGGCGCCTGTGCGGCGGCTGCGTCCTCTTCAGCGATGGGTCGCTCGAGCTCGATCCCGAGTCGACGCTGCCGCCGCGACCGATCGTGGTGGCCAGCGAGGAGACCCTGGTACCGGTCGGCTTCACCCGCACGGTTGCAGATGGCCGAAGGGTTGCGTTTCGATGAGCCGAAGTCGAACCTTGCAGAGAGCCGAAGGTGTACGTTTCGATCAGCCGACGTGCCAGATCCCGGTTGCGTCCCGCGACTCGTCGAACCCCGCCTCGCCGAGGCTCTCGAGGACGCTCCCGTCGTCCTCCTGCATGGCCCGCGCCAGAGCGGGAAGTCGACGGCGGTGAGCTCCCTTGGGCAAACCCACGGGCGCACGTACCTGAGCTTCGACGATGACGTGGTTCGTGAGGCGGCGTCGAGCGATCCCGTCGGGTTCGTGCTCGATCCTCCTGCGCGGGTGACGCTCGACGAGATCAAACGGGTTCCGCAGCGCTTCACGACCCTCGAGGCGGCGGTGGACCGCGAGCGGGCGCCTGCTGGTTCTCTCGATCGACGGCTGACGGGGGGTGGGCGGTCCGGCGCACGTAGCGGCTGGGACTGAACCTCGCGGGGCGGATCGTGGCGGGGTCCCCAGCGAAGCCCTTGACCGTCCTGGCCACCACCCTTCCGTCTGGCAGGGATCCGAAGACGCGAACGTCGAGGACGCCGACCCCGTCTTGGCCGATGAGCAGGTCGTCGATTCACTCTGTCTTGGCGCCGGTGAGGATGCCGTCGCTGATCGTGCCGGCCACATGGCCGGTGGGCACGATCACTCCGTGGCGCGACGCACGCTCGCCGATCCGCGCAGCGTCGATCGCGCGAGCGATCTGTTGGATGCGTGCGACGTATGGTCGGTGGCGAACTCGGGCGGCGCCGAGGGCACGGTCGACGTGTGGGACATCAGCGCCATCGCCGATGGGGCCGCCTTCGACCTACGCTTCGACGCGCGCTCCGAGCCCGATCGCTACCGCGTGGCCTACGCCGGCGTGCAGGTGTACGACAGCGGCTGGCGCGGCGCGAGCCACGACGACGATGATGCGCGCTTCGAGGGCGGCTTCGCAGGCCCGGGGCGAGATGAGGCGCTCGATCTGTTCGTGAAGCGCGGCCATGCGCAGTGCACCGTGACCGTGGTCGGCGGAACGTCGAGTACGGTCTGGGACGACCGGGTCCGGTGTCGGCTGCCGTGACGGCGGCCCGTCACCTGGCGTGACCGCTGCCCGGGCTCCCTGCGCAGGCGATCGCCATCGCTCTCTCACTGGCCATCGGTTACCCCGTCTACCTGCTCGTCACAGGGGCGGCGCTGGCCTGGCCGATCGTGCTCCTCGTCGTGCTCTCCCTCGCCGCCCGCTTTCTCTACGCAGGCTTGACGGTGGTCGCGCCGCGCGAGGCGCGGGTGGTGCAGTTCCTAGGCGCGTACACCTGCACGGTGCGCGAGCCCGGCCTGCGCTTCGTGAACCCCTTCACCACCCGCCAGAAGGCCTCCACCCGCATCCGCAACCACGAGACCATTGTGTCGATGGTGAACGACGCCGGCGGGCACCCGATCGAGATCACGGCAGTGGTGGTGTGGCAGGTGGAGGACACAGCGCGAGCGGTCTTCGAGGTCGATGACTTCGCGCAGTTCGTCACTGTGCAGGCCGAGACGGTGGTGCGGTCGATCGCCACGAGCTACTACCGGTACGACGCACGCTCCGACGGTCAGCTATCGCTGCGTGATAGCGCCGACGAGATCAGCGAGAAGCTCTCGCAGGAGGTGGCGGCTCGCGTCGCGTCGGCCGGGGTGAGGATCGTCGACTCCCGCATCACGCACCTGGCGTACGCCAAGGAGATCGCGCAGGCGATGCTGCAGCGGCAGCAGGCGAGCGCGGTCGTGACGGCGCGCCAGATCGTGGAGGGCGCGGTCGGGATGGTCGAGATGGCGCTGGAGCGGCTCGAGAAGCGCAGCGTGGTCGAGCTCGACGACGAGCGGCGCGCGGCGATGGTGAGCAACCTGCTGGTGGTGCTATGCGGCACGCAGGCCACCCAGCCCGTCGTGAACACCGGCACCCTCTACACCTAGGGCGTCGACCGTGGCGAAGGCGCGCAAGCCCGTCCTGCTCCGGCTCGACCCGGCGGTGCACGACGCCGTGGCGCGGTGGGCAGCCGACGAGTTGCGCAGCACCAACGCCCAGATCGAGTTCCTGCTGCGCCGCGCTCGCGCAGGCGGACAGGCTGCCAGCTGGCGTCGCCGCCGACGCGAGCGCCCTCCCCAAGCGCGGTCGCCCGCCGGGGGAGACCGTCGACACCGACACCGGCACGCAGGCGGACGTTGAGGACGATACCGGCCCGGAGCGCAGCGGCCAGAGCGAGGCGGCGTCGTGAGCCGGCGCCTCGTCCACGCCATCGCTCCGCCGACGGGGTCACCCCGCGGCGAGGTCTTCGGCATCGTGGGCCCCAACGGGGCCGGCAAGACGACGGTCCTGGAGTGCATGAGCGGGCTCCGGCGACCCGATGCTGGGCCGGTACGGGTACTCGGTCTCGATCCGCAAGCGGATCGGTACGCCGTGCGGGAGCGCATCGGGGTGCAGCTGCAAGCGGCCGCGCTACCCGATGCCCTCCGTGTCGGTGAACCCGTCACTCTGTTCGCGGCGTTCTACCCCCGCACTGGCGACCCGATGGAGGCGCTGCGGCGGGTCGGGCTCGAGGAGCGGCGCGCGGCCCGCGTCGCCGCCCTCTCCGGCGGCCAATGCCAGCGCCTGTTCATCGCACTGGCGCTGGTGCACGAGCCCGAGGTCGTGCTGCTTGACGAGCTCACCACCAGGCTCGACCCACAGGCGCGCCGCGACGCCTGGGCGCTGGTGCGCGAGATCCGCGAGCGTGGCGCCACCGTGATCCTCACCACCCACTTCATGGAGGAGGCCGAGCGGTTGTGCGACCGGGTCGCGATCATCGACCGCGGCCGCGTCGTCGCGCTCGACAGCGTCGGGCGGTTGATCGCCTCACTGGGCGAGGAGCGGCGAGTGGTCTTCACGTACGAGGACGCGATCGACGGGACGAGCCTACGCGGACTGCCCGGTGTGGTGCGCGTCGAGCGCCCCACCTTGGAGGACGTGTTTCTCGCGCGCACCGGTGGCGCGCCCTCGGTCGGCGACGCGCCGGCCACGTGAGGAGGCGATCGTGCGCGCCTACCGCTCGCTCGCGTACGTGCTAGCCAAGCTAGCCCTGCGCGACCATGTGGCGGTGTTCTTCGCGCTGGCTCTCCCAGCAGGCTTGGTGGTGCTGTTCGGCGTCGCCTTCGGCAACGCGCCGGTTTCCCAGGAGGCGGGCCGCGGTGCCCTGGACCACCAGCTCCCAGCGATCGCAGCCTGGGTGTTCGCGATGACGGGGCTGTTCTCGGTGCCGATGGCACTGCTCGGGCGCCGTGACGCGGGGACGTTGCGGCGCTTCCAGGTGACGCCGCTGCGTCCAGCGACCTACCTGGCGGCCGACATAACGGTGCAGCTCGGCCAGGCTGCGGTCGGGCTCGCGCTGCTGTTCACTGTCGGCGCGCTGGGTTTCGGCGCGCGTGGTGGCGGGGCGGTCGCAGGCGTCATCGCCGCCGCCGCCCTGAGCGCCGCCGCCTTCCTGGCCTTCGGGTACGCCCTGGCGGCGCTGCTGCCCAACGCGCGGACCGTGCCGGTGGTCGGAAACGTGTTGGCCGTGCCGATGCTGTTCCTGTCGGGCGCCACCGCGCCGCTGGAGGTGATGCCCGAAGCGGTGCGCCGCGTGGCCGAGTTCAACCCGCTCCTGCACGCGGTGACGCTCCTGAGGGGCGCCTGGTTCGGTGAGCCGTGGTCCGCGTTGGCGTCGTCCGTGGCTGTCGTGGCAGGGTTGCTCGTCGCGGGGTCGGCGATCGCGGCGGCGCGATTCAACTGGAGTTAGGGTCCCTGCCGACCCGCGTGGCCGCCGAGCGCGGGGGTACGATCGAGGCCTAACCGAGAGCGTTGCTCAGGCCGGTGCCCGAGCCGCGACTCATCAGGAGGCGAACCGTGAAGGTCTGGCCTGGCAACGCTTATCCGCTGGGTGCCACGTTCGATGGGTCTGGTACGAACTTCTCGTTGTTCTCGGAGATCGCCGATCGTGTCGAGCTGTGTCTGTTCGATCGGGAGGGCAATGAGAGGCGTGTCGATCTGCCGGAGGTGGTGGGTTACTGCTGGCATGGGTACCTGCCGGACGTGGGTCCGGGGCAGCGGTACGGCTTCCGGGTCCACGGCCCGTGGGACCCGGCGAGCGGGCACCGCTGCAACCCGAACAAGCTGCTGCTCGACCCCTACGCCACGGTGATCACGGGTCAGGTCGAGTGGGACGAGGCGGTGTTCCCCTACCGCTTCGATGACGGACCCGAAGCGATGAGCGAGAGCGATAGCGCGCCGTTCATGCCGAGGTGCGTGGTGGCGGAGGCGCAGTTCGATTGGGACGACGACCGCCCGCACAAGCGTCCGTGGCATGAGACGGTCATCTACGAGACGCACGTCAAGGGTCTGACCGCCAGCCATCCTGAGGTGCCCGAGCACCAGCGGGGCACGTACGCGGGCCTGGCGCATCCCGCGGTGATCGAGTACCTGCAGCGATTGGGCGTCACGGCGGTGGAGTTGATGCCGGTGCACTACTTCGTGCACGACAAGCACCTGGTCGACCGGGGACTGCGTAACTACTGGGGGTACAACAGCATCGGGTATCTTGCGCTGCACAACGAGTACGCGGCCGAGGAGCGTCCCGAGCGGGCGGTTCGGGAGTTCAAGCAGATGGTGAAGCAGCTGCATGGGGCTGGGATCGAGGTGCTGCTGGATGTGGTGTACAACCACACCGCGGAGGGCAACCACTTAGGGCCGATGCTGAGCTTCAAGGGCATCGACAACGCCTACTACTACCGGCTGACCGACGACCCGCGTTACTACATGGATTACACCGGCACCGGCAACAGCCTCAATATGCGCCATCCGCATGCGCTGCAGTTGCTTATGGACTCGCTGCGCTACTGGGTGCAGGAGATGCACGTCGACGGCTTCCGCTTCGACCTGGCGTCGGCACTCGCGCGTGAGCTCCACGACGTGGAGCGGTTGTCGTCGTTCTTCGACCTGATTCAGCAGGATCCGGTCATTAGCCAGGTGAAGCTGATCGCTGAGCCCTGGGACGTGGGCGAGGGCGGTTATCAGGTGGGCAATTTCCCGCCGGTGTGGAGCGAGTGGAACGGCACGTACCGGGATTGCGTGCGGGACTTCTGGCGGGGTGAGGAGCAGACGCTGGGTGAGTTCGCGGCTCGCCTCACCGGCAGTTCGGATCTCTACGAGGGCACGACGCGCCTGCCCTACGCGAGCATCAACTTCGTGACCGCCCACGACGGGTTCACGCTGCGCGACCTAGTGTCCTACGACCGCAAGCACAACGATGCGAACGGTGAGGAGAACCGTGACGGTGAGGACCATAACCGCTCGTGGAACTGTGGCGTGGAGGGGCCAACGGACGATCCCGAGGTGACGGTGCTGCGCGACCGGCAGCGGCGCAACTTCCTGGCGACGCTGCTGCTGTCGCAGGGCGTTCCGATGCTCTTGGGTGGCGACGAGATCGGTCGCACGCAGGGGGGCAACAACAACGCCTACTGCCAGGATAACGAGCTCTCCTGGTACGACTGGGCGGACGTCGACGAGGATCTCCTCGCTTTCACGAGACAGCTGATCGCGTACCGTCACGATCACCCGGTGTTCCGGCGCCGTGGCTGGTTCCATGGGCGGCCGATTCATGGCAGCGAGGTCGCCGACATCGCCTGGTTCACGCTCGAGGGCGAGCGGATGGCGGAGGAGCACTGGGGTGAGGACTACGCCAAGTCGTTGGCGGTGTTCCTCAACGGTGCCACCATCCCGAACCCGAACGCGCGCG
>PXAU01000258.1 GCA_003567075.1 Trueperaceae bacterium | reverse complement strand
GTGGTCGGCGGCACCGCGCCGGCGCAGGTGGTGGATGTCGAGCACGGCCTCGAGGGGGCCGCCGCTGCCCGCGTGACGCTGGAGCTGGGCGTCGGGCGCGTCACCATCGACGGCGCCGCCCCGGAAGGCATGCTCGCGCGAGGCACGATCGAGACGGGACGCGGCGAGCGCGTCGAGCAGTCGTACGGCCGAGAGAACGGGACCGCGCTGCTCGAGCTTCGCAGCGTCGTGCCGGCCGGCCCGGCCGCGACGGTGGATCGTCGCGAATGGAGCCTGTCACTCACGCGCGAGGTGCCGCTGGCGCTGCGCGTGAACGCCGGCGTGGGCGAGAACCGGATCGACCTGCGCGAGGCGCAGCTCTCCGATCTGGCCTTCCGCGGCGGCGTGGGCGAGACGACGCTGCGCTTGCCGGCGGGCGCGTACGCCGCGAGCGTCGACGTGGGCGTGGGCGCCACGACGGTCAGGCTGCCGCCGCAGGCGGCGGCCCGCGTCACCGTGGCCACCGGCTTGGGGCGCAGCCAGGTGTTGGGTGAGTGGCGCCGTGACGGCGACGTCTACACCACGCCCGGCTACGAGGAGGCCAGCGAGCGCATCGAGCTCCGCGTGGCGGGCGGTGTCGGCGCGATGACGGTCGATCGGCGCTGAGCACCTATCAACGGGGACCGCTGCGGCTTCCGGCCCCAGCGGTCCCTGGCCGTATCGATGGCGCAGGTCGCCTCAGATCGCCTTGACGTAGGCGCCGTCGACCAGCATCACGTGCCCCGTGACGTACGAGGCGGCCGGCGAGCACAGGAACGCCGCCACGCGACCGACCTCGTCGGGCTCGGCCAGCCGGCCCATCGGGATGGTGGCGAGTGAGGCCTGCAGTACCTCTTCGGGTGTCTTGCCCTGGCGCTCGGCCAAGGCCGCGTTCAGCTGGCGCACCCGCCCGGTGTTGGCACGGCCCGGTGCCAGTCCGTTGACGCGGATTCCCCTGGCTGCGAACTCGATCGCCAGCGACTTGGTGAGCGCCGCCAGCCCGGGACGGTAGACGTTCGAGATCAGCAGGTTGGGGATCGGTTGCTTCACGCTCGACGAGAGGAGCGTGAGGATGCTGCCGCTCCCCGCCGCCTCGAAGTGCGGCAGCACGGCCCGGATGCTGCGCACGACGCTCATCAGGGTGAGGTTGTAGCCGCGTTCCCAGTGGCTCTCGTCGAGCGCGTCGAAGTCGCCCGTGGGTGGCCCGCCGGCGTTGTTGACCAGCACGTCGAGGCCGCCGAGCGCGGCGCTGGCGTCGGCTACGAGGCGCTTGACGGAGGCCTTGTCGGCCACGTCGGCCTCGAAGCCGTGCACCCGGGCACCCGTGTCGGCCGCGATGCGCGCTGCGGCCTCCTGGGCGTGGGCTTCGTGCAGGTCGGAGATGGCGACGGAGGCGCCTTCACGTGCGAGGGCGGTGGCGACGGCGAAGCCGAGACCGGCGGCGGCGGCGTTGACGAGGGCGCGCTTGCCCGAGAGTCCTAGGTCCATCCGCCGAGCATAGCCGGCCGGGGGCCCTGGCGTCAGCCATCACCGCGCGCGGCGCGTCAGTCATCTGCCCGCGCGGCGGCGCCGTCGCGCGGGCGCGACCCGGTGTCAGGCGCTGTCGTAGACGTCGGGGCGCCGGTGCTCGAGGCTCGGGATCTGGCGCCGTACCCGCGCCACCCGCGCCGGATCGATGCGCGCGAAGGTGAGACCCACCTCGTCCGGGGCGCAGGCGATCACCGTGCCCCAGGGATCGACCACCAGCGAGCGGCCGTACGCCACGAAGCCGCGCTCGGCGCCCCCACCGATGGTCGCGGCGGCGATCACGTACTGGCCGTTCTCGATCGCGCGCGCCCGCAGCAGCGGCGCCCAGTGGTCGCGGCCGGTCGGGACCGTGAAGTTCGAGGGCACCATCGAGGCGACCGCTCCCCGCTGGGCCATGACCCGGTAGAGCTCGGGGAAGCGCAGGTCGTAGCAGATGGACAAGCCCACCGGCCCGATGGGCGTGTCGCACGTGACGATCACGTCACCGGCCAGGATGCGCGCCGACTCCTGCGCCTTCACCTGCCCGTCGACGCGCACGTCGAACAGGTGGATCTTGCGGTAGCTGGCCACCTGCGTCCCCTCAGGGTCGAACACCAGGCTGGTGTTCCAGGTGCGCTCGGGGTCGTCGCTGCGCTCGCTGAAGCTGCCGGCGAAGAGCCATATCCCGTGTCGCTCGGCAGCCTCGGCCAAGACCGTGCTCAGCGGGCCCGGGACGGGCTCGGCGCCGGCCAGCTTGCGCCCGCTCGGTGCGCGTTGGTGGAAGGTCTCGGGCAGTGCCACCCAGTCGGCGCCGCCGGCGGCGGCCTGCTCGATAAGCGCCAGCGCCTGCTCGACGTTGGCGGCCTTGTCGGTCCCTGGGTCGGTCTGGACGAGAGCGACGGTCACCTGGGCCATGCGCGAGTGTACGCGGCCACGCTCGGGCGAAGCGCGCTTTCAAGGAAGCGGGATCCGGCCCTCGCGCAGCAATGACGTCACGGAATCGGCGTCGGCCGGGTAGGCGAACAGGTAGCCCTGGCCCTGGTCGCAGCCCAACTCGCGCAGGAAGCGCAGCTGCGCCTCGGTTTCCACGCCCTCGGCGATGGCGGTCAACTCGAGCGCCTTGGCGAGCGCCACCACGGCGCGCACGATGGCTGAGTCGTGCCGACCCGCCTCGCCCTCGACAGCAACGTCGCGCACGAAGCTCTGGTCGATCTTGAGGGCGGTGGCCGGCAGCTGCTTCAGGTAGTTGAGCGAGGAGTAGGCGGTACCGAAATCGTCGATCGACACGTGGACGCCGAGGGCACGCAGCTGGCCCAAGCGGACCACGTTCTCCGCAACGTTACGCATCACCGCGCTCTCGGTCAGCTCCAGATCCAACCAGCGGGGATCCAGGCCGGCCTCCTCGAGCACGCGCCGCACGGTGTCGACCACGTCGCGCTCCTGCAGCTGCTTCGGGGAGAGGTTGAAGGCCACTACCGTGGGCACGCCGGCGTCGCACCAGGCACGGGCCTGCCGGCATGCCATGCGCAGCAGGTGGGTGCCGACGGCGCCGATCAGGCCGGCGTCCTCGGCCACCGGGATGAAGGCGCTGGGCGGCACCTCGCCGCGCTCGGGATGCCACCACCTCGCGAGCGCCTCGACGCTCGTGATGCGGCCGTCGACGAGCGCCACACGCGGTTGGAAGTGGAGCCGCAACTCGTCACGCTGCAGCGCCAAGCGCAGCTGCGCCTCGAGCGAGGCGCGCTCCAACAAGGCGCGGTTCATCTCGCGGGTGAAGAAGCGGTAGCGGTCCTTGCCCTGCGCCTTGGCCTGGTACATGGCGGTGTCGCCGTGCCGGATGAGCGTGTCGGCGTCGGTACCGTCGTCGGGGAAGAGCGTGATGCCGATGCTCGCGCTCACGTGCACCTCGTGCCCGAGCAACTGGAAGGGGTGGCGCAGCGCCGTCAGCAGCTTCTCCGCCACCGACGCTGCGGCGCCGGCATCCGCGACCTCCGAGAGCACCACCGTGAACTCGTCCCCGCCCATGCGCGCCACCGTGTCCTCGCCCCGCACCGTCGCCAGCAGGCGTTCGGCCACCGCTCGCAGCAGCGCGTCACCGATCGCGTGCCCGAGCGTGTCGTTGGTCACCTTCAGGTTGTCGAGGTCGACGAAGAGCGCCGCGCCGCGGTGGTCGTGGCGATGCGAGCGCGTGACGGCCTGCTGCAGACGGTCGCGGAAGAGGGCGCGGTTGGGCAGGCCCGTGAGGGTGTCGTGGTAGGCCATGTGCTCGAGTTCGTGCTCGAGCGCGCGACGCTTGATGAGCGTGCCCACCTGGGTGGCGAAGGCGCTGGCGAGCGCACGCGCCTCATCGTCGAACGCCTCGGGGTCGCGTAGGCTGTCGAGGCACAGCACCGCCATGCGCCGGCCCTCGACCTCGATCGGGACGTACAGCGATGCCGGCGCGGCGGCGCTGGCATCGCTCGGCGGCGCCGTCTCCAAGCGCGCCGGCCTCGCGCGCATGCGCTGCAACGTGTGCACCAGCCCGTGCTCGGTGTCGGTATCGCCGTCCACCGCAGCATCGTCGAAGCTGAGGTCGCCCAGGCCGTCGAGGTCGTACCCGCTCGCGGCGACGAAGCGGTAGGCGTCGTCGCTCGGGTCGCGCAGCAGCAGCGAGCCTGCCCCCGCACCGGGCGTCGCGCGCACGGCCGCCTCCAGCAGCCGCTGGTAGAAGGCGTCGTCGAAGCCGTGCGAGAGGGTCTCGCCCACGAACTCCACCAGGCCCTCGCGGAAACGTGCCAGGTCGCGCAGCTGGCGCTGCTGCTCGAGCCGATCGGTCACGTCCAGTGCCAGCACCAACAGCGCCTGCTGCAACCCGCCGCCCTCGCGCACGAGCGCCGTCGTCTCGGCCGAGACCAAGCATGTGCGACGCGTCCCGTCGCGGCGGCGCAGACGCATCTCGTGCTCGCCGTCACCGTCCGCGTGGCCGTTGCCGTGGCTGAAGGCGTGCGCGTCGTCCTCGCTCCACAGGCCGAGTTCCAGCGCGCTGCACCCGACGAGGGCGCCGCGGTCGAAACCGCTGAGCACCTCCATCGCTGGGTTGACGTCGATGATGCGGTGCTCCTCCGGGGTGACGATCGCCACCGCCGCCGGGTTCGCCGCGAAGATCTGCTGGAAGTGGCGGGCGGAGGCCTCCGCCACCGTGCGCGAGCGGCGCTCGGTCTCGACCAGGTCGGCATGGTCGAGCGCGATGGCGGCCAGGGTGGCGGCCATGGTGAGCGCGACGCCGGCGCTCTCGTCGAAGGCGAAGGGGCGCGCCGAGCGCACCTCGAGAACGCCGAGGAGGTCGTTGCCGATGGTCATGGGGACGGCGGCAGCAGAGCGCATGAGGCGATCGGGCAGCAGGCCCGGGCGCTCGGCGTCGTGCTCGATCACCAGGCGGCGGCTCAGCATCGACTCGCAGGCCAGCGTGCTGACCGAGGCGTTGGCCCGTGACGAGGTCGCTGCCGACGACAGGCGCGTCGTCGCGTACAAGACGCGTGGGCGTCGTGCGTCGGCGCCGTCGGTGCGGATGACGTGCAGTTCGTCGGCGCCGAGCGTACGTTCGGCGAAGTCGGCGAACGCCGGCCAGGCCTCCTCCAGCCGGGTCGCTTCGCCGAGGCGCAAGGCCAGGTCGGCCAGGTGGTCCAGCAGGAGGGTGAACGAGCGCAGCGCGCGTTCGCTGGCACCGGCCACCGCGGCGCTCGCGGCGACCTGTTGGCTTTCGTCTTGGACGACCATCAAGGCGCCTGCCCGACGGCCGTCGGCGTGATCGATGGGGCGAGCCGCGGCCCGCACGGGACGGCGCCGCGCGCCCGGTGCTGCGATCACGAACCGTTCGCCATCGACGTGCTCGCCTCGCAGCGCCCGCAGCAGTGGCAGCTCCGCGTCGCGCATGGCGGTGACGCCATCGGCGAGGAAGTGTCCGCAGCGCTCGCTCCAGCCTTCGAGATCGGTGTTGGGGGCCGGCCGCTGACCGTGGAAGCGAGCCATGGCGCGGTTGAACAGGGTGACGCGGCCGTTTGCGTCGCAGGCCATCACGCCTTCGCCCAGGAGGTCGAGCAGCGCCTCGAGTTGCGCGTGTTCACGCGCCAGCAGGCCGTGCGCCTTGCGCTGCCCGAGCAGCGCGCCGATGTGCTCCGCCGCGACCTGCAGTACCCCGCGCACGCGCGGATCGAGCGCGCGCCCGTCGCGGCCCAGGGTCAGGATCACCGCCTTCACCTGGTCCGCGACGAGCACCGGTACCGCCGTGAGCCCGTCCAGGCCATGGTCGAGTGCGTCGCGGCCACGCTCGAAGCGGCGCCCGGCATCGAGGCGGAGGTCGGCCACCACCCGCGCCTGGCGGGTGCTCACCACCTCGCGCAGCACCCCCGTGGCGAGGCTGCCGGGCACGCCTTCGCGCAGGCTCGCGTAGGCCGGTCGTCCGTCGAAGCTCGGGCCCGGCTCGAACGCATCGCTCCCCACCGCTCGCAACCACGTCTCGCCGTACGGTTGCTCCAGCGCGGTGCACACCAGTTCCAGCGAGCGCTCGAGGGCGGGCGCCAGCGCCTCGACGTTGCCCACCAGGCGCTGGACGCGCGCGGCCAGCGTCAAGCTGGGATCGGCGGCTGGGTCGTCGCTCGGCGTGGTCCCGAACACTCTCGCGAGAGCCTTGCCGAGGGCGCTCGCGTCGTCCGCCAGAACGACCTCGCGCACGCCG
>PXAU01000015.1 GCA_003567075.1 Trueperaceae bacterium | reverse complement strand
TCTCGGAGCACGTCTTCGTCGACTTCGAGCTGCGCGGGTGCCCCATCGACAAGCACCAGCTGCTGGAGGTGGTGAGCGCCACGCTGGCCGGGCGGCGGCCGCAGCTGCCGGCCTACTCGGTCTGCCTCGAATGCAAACGGCGCGGGACGGTATGCGTCATGGTCGCGGGCGGCCAGCCCTGCCTGGGCCCGGCCACGCAGGCCGGTTGCGGCGCGCTCTGCCCCTCCTTCGCGCGCGGCTGCTACGGCTGCTTCGGGCCGATGGAGGAACCGAACCTGCCGGCGCTCGCCGATCGCTTCGGCGACTTGGGCGCGAGCGTCGACGATTGGCTGCGCGCCCTGCGCACCTACAACGCCTACGCCGGGCCCTTCCGGAAGGAGGCCGCCGATGCCGAGCGGACCCGCTCCTGAGGCGCGCGGCGCGGGCCGCGAGAACGGCACCCGCCGCATCGACGTCGAGGCGATGGCGCGCGTCGAGGGCGAGGGCGCCCTGCACGTGCGCATCGTCGACGACACCCTCGAGCACGTGATGCTGCGGATCTACGAGCCGCCGCGGCTGTTCGAGGGCTTCCTGCGTGGTCGGTACTACACGGAACCGCCCGACATCACCGCCCGCATCTGCGGCATCTGCCCGGTGGCGTACCAGATGAGCGCCTGCCACGCGCTCGAAGCCGCCTGCGGCGTCACGGTCGATGGGCAGCTGCGCGAGCTGCGGCGCCTGCTCTACTGCGGCGAGTGGATCGAGAGCCACGCGCTGCACGTGTACATGCTGCACGCGCCGGACTTCCTCGGCTACCCCAGCGGCGTGCACCTGGCGGCCGACCATCGCGCCATCGTCGAGCGTGGCCTACGCCTCAAGAAGGTCGGCAACGACGTGATGATCGTGCTGGGCGGCCGCGAGATCCACCCGATCAACGTCAAGCTGGGCGGCTTCTACCGGCTGCCGCGCGAAGCCGAGCTGCGCGCGCTGCGCGAGCCGCTGCTGCGCGCCCGCGACGACGCGGTGGCCACGGTCGAGTGGGTGGCCGGCTTCGACTTCCCCGACCTCGAGCCTGAGCGCGTGTTCCTGTCGCTGTCGCACCCCGACGAGTACCCGCTCAACGAGGGCCGGCTGGCCAGCAGCCGCGGGCTCGACGTCAGCGTGAGCGCCTTCGAGCAGCACGTGCGTGAGGAGCACGTCGAGCACTCCACCGCGCTGCACGCGGCGCTCGACGGCGAGCCCTACATGGTGGGCCCGCTGGCCCGCTACGCGCTCAACTACCAGCAGCTCTCGCCGCTGGCGCAGGAGACGGCCCGCGCGGCCGGGCTCGGCGAGGTGGTGCGCAACCCCTTCAAGAGCATCGTGGTGCGGGCGATCGAGACGGTGTACGCCTGCGACGAGGCGCTGCGGATCATCGACGGCTACGAGCCGCCCGAGTTCGCCTCGGTCGAGGTGCCGCCGCGCGCCGGGCGCGGGCACGCCTGCACCGAGGCGCCGCGCGGCACGCTCTACCACCGCTACACCATCAACGACGAGGGCATCGTGCTCGACGCGCGCATCGTGCCGCCCACCGCGCAGACGCAGGCCGTGATCGAGCAGGACGTGCGCGACGTGGTGGAAGCGCACATGAACGTGCCCCACGAGCAGCTGCAGCAGCTGTGCGAGCAGACGGTGCGCAACCACGACCCCTGCATCTCCTGCGCCACGCACTTCCTGCGGCTGGAGGTGGAGCGGCGGTGACATGACCACCGGCGGGGCGAGCGCGCGCATGGCCGCTGCCGGCGCCCCGCCGGTGCACACCCTGGTGATGGGGGTGGGCAACGAGGATCGCGGCGACGACGCGCTCGGGCCGCTGGCCGCGCGCCTGCTGGCGCGGGCGTGGGGCGACGCGCCGCCGCCCGGCCTGCGGGTGGTGGCCTGGACCGGCGACCCAACGGGCTTGCTGGACGTGTGGACGGGCGTGCAGCGGCTGGTGCTGATCGACGCGATGGTGTCGGGCGCGGCGCCCGGCAGCTGCTGCCGCTATGCGGGCGATGCCCCCTTCGTGAGCGCCGGCGCCACCTCCAGCCACGGCTTCGGCCTGGCCGGTGCGCTGGCGCTGGCGCGGGCCCTGGGGCGGGCGCCGCCGTCGGTGGAGGTGTGGGGCATCGAGGGTGCGCGCTTCGGCGCCGGCGAACCGTTGACGCCGGCGGTGCGCGCGGCGGTGGAGGCGCTCGTGGCGAGGCTACAGCGCGAGCTCGCCGCGCCCGCGACTGCCGCGGCTGAGCCGGAGCGCGATCCCCCGCAGGACCCCTCGCGCGGCCCCTCGCGCGACCCCTCGCGCGACCCCGCACGTTCTTGAGGACGTTCTTCACTATCGACGCGTGATCGCAGCGACCGATACTCGCAGGTGGCGAGCGGCAGCCCGCGGTCGCTCCCTTCGCTTCGATCACGCACCCATCTGGCACCGACCGCGGTGCCGAGCGGGTCGGAAGGACGGTGAGTTGAACGTGTTCCCACTCTCGAGGTCGGCGTCGCGACACAGCCGTTTGGGGGGTCCGTCATGAGCGTGGCCGCCGGTCCCGGCGCCGCCGGCGCCACTCCCGACCGCGCGCCGGTCCGTCCCGACGACGATCCGCGCGCGGCGTTGCTGGAGAAGCAGCTCAAGAAGGTGCGCTACCGCGCCGATGCGCTCATCGAGGTGCTGCACGCGGTCCAGGACATCTACGGCTTCCTCTCGCCCGAGGTGCTCCACACCGTCGCCGACGAACTCGAACTGCCCCCAAGCCGGGTGCTGGGCGTAGCCACCTTCTACCACCTGTTCAGCTTCGAACCGCGTGGCGAGCACACCTGCACCGTCTGCACCGGCACCGCCTGCTTCGTCAAGGGCGCCGACGCGCTCATCGAGGGCGTCTCAGAGGCCTTCGGCGTGGCGAAGGGCGAGACCCGCGAGGACGGCAAGCTGTCGCTGCTCGAGGCCCGCTGCATCGGCAGCTGCGGCCTGGCGCCGGTGGCCCTGCTCGACGCGGCGGTGGTGGCCAAGACCACGCCCGAGGCGCTGGTCGCGGCCATCCGCAAGGTCGGGGTCAACGGTGAAGCGGTCGCCGACGACGCAGCTGACGCCACGGCCGGCTCGGATGAAGGGGGCGCGGCATGAGCAACGGCGTCGACCTGTTCGACCTGTCGCAGAAGGAACGCGAGGCCCAGGCGGCCTACCGCCGCCACGTGCTGTGTTGCGGCAGCACCGCCTGCCTCTCCGGTGGTGCCCAAGCCACGCAGGACGCCATCGAAGCCGAGATCAAGGAGCGCGGCCTGGAGCAGGACGTGCGGGTGGTCGCCACCGGTTGCATGGGGTTGTGCTCGCGTGGCCCGCTCGTGAAAGTTCGCACAAGAGGTGAGGACGACGTCCTGTACGCCGACGTCGACGCCGACGCCGGTCGCCGCATCGTCGACGAGCACGTGGCCGACGGCCAGCCGGTCGCGGACGGGCAGCTGTCGCTGCAGCACCCCTTCTTCGCGCGCCAGGAGCGCGTGGTGCTCGAGAACATGGGCGAGATCGACCCGAACCGCATCGAGGAGTACATCGCCCGCGGCGGCTACCGCGCGCTGCGCGACGCCGTGACCACCATGACGCCCGCCGGCGTGATCGAGGTGGTGCAGCGCTCCGGCCTGCGCGGTCGCGGCGGCGGCGGGTACCCCGCCGGCACCAAGTGGGGCCTGCTGGCCAAGGCCCAGTCCGACCACAAGACCGTGATCGCCAACGGCGACGAGGGCGACCCCGGCGCCTACATGGACCGCACGGTCATGGAGGACGACCCGCACCGGGTGCTGGAGGGGATGGCGCTGGCCGCCTACGCCACCGGCGCCAAGCACGGGTACATCTACGTGCGGGCCGAGTACCCGGTGGCGGTGCGGCGCCTGGAGCAGGCGATCCGCCAGGCCAAGCGCCACAAGCTCTTGGGCAAGGGGCTCTTCGGCACCGAGTTCGAGTTCAACGTCGAGATCCGCATCGGCGCCGGCGCCTTCGTGTGCGGCGAGGAGACCGCGCTCATGGCCTCGATCATGGGCCAGCGCGGCACGCCGGTGCTGCGGCCGCCCTACCCGACCGAGCGCGGTCTGTGGGGCGAGCCGTCGATGATCAACAACGTCGAGACGCTCGCGAACGTGCCCACCATCTTGCGCCGCGGCGCCGAGTGGTTCGCCTCCATCGGCACCGATACCAGCCGCGGCACCAAGGTGTTCGCGCTGGCCGGCAAACTCGAGAACACCGGCCTCATCGAGGTGCCCATGGGCATCACGCTGCGCGAGATCGTCGAGGAGATCGGCGGCGGCGTGGCTGGCGGCAAGGCCTTCAAGGCCGCCCAGACGGGCGGGCCCAGCGGCGGTTGCATCCCGATCAAGCACATCGACACCTCGATGGACTACGACAGCCTGCTGGCGCTCGGTTCGATCATGGGCTCGGGCGGCCTCATCGTCATGGACGAGGACGTCGCCATGCCCGAGGTGGCGCGCTTCTTCATGCGCTTCTGCATGGACGAGAGCTGCGGCAAGTGCCTGCCGTGCCGCGCCGGCACCTTCGAGATGTACGAACTGCTCGACGCGATCTGCGAGGGGCGCGCCACCGCGGCCAACCTCGCCCGCCTCGAGACGCTCTGCGACGTGGTGCGCACGGACAGCCTCTGCGGCTTGGGCCAGACGGCCCCCAACCCCGTGCTCTCCACCTTGCACTACTTCCGCGACGAGTACGAGGCCCGCGTGGTGCCCGACACCGTCGCCGCCGCCGTCGCGGCTGACGCCGGCGGCGCCTCCGCCCACGAGAGGAGCGCCTGATGCCTGGCGTCAGTCTGAGGATCGACGACAACGAGGTCGACGCGAGCCCCGGTGAGAGCGTGATGCAGGCCGCGGTGCGCGTGGGCGTCAAGGTGCCGGGCTTGTGCCAGATGGACGGCGTCTCGGTCGTCGGCGCGTGCCGCTTGTGCATGGTCGAGGTGGCCGGCACGCCGCGCCCGCGGCCAGCCTGCGCCACCCCGGTGGCCGAGGCCATGGACGTGCACACCGACACCGAGCAACTGCGCGAGCACCGCAAGGTGCTGCTCGAGATGCTCTTCGCCGAGGGGCAGCACGTCTGCGCGGTGTGCGTGGCCAACGGGGCCTGCGAGCTGCAGACCCTGGCAGCCCAGGTGGGCGTCGACCACGCCAACTTCACCCCACCGCCGTCACGCCTCACGATGGACCTGAGCCACCCCCGCTTCGGGTACGACCCGAGCCGCTGCGTGCTCTGCACCCGTTGCGTGCGGGCCTGCGCCGAGGTCGAGGGGGCCTTCACCTGGGGCGTCGCCGGCCGCGGTCGCGAGGCGCACCTGGTGGCCGACCTGGGCCGCCCCTGGGGTGAGGCCGAGAGCTGCACCTCGTGCGGCAAGTGCGTCAGCGTGTGCCCCACCGGCGCGATGTTCGAGAAGGGCACCTCGGTCGGCCAACGCCGCGTGAAGCGCGCGCTGGTCTCGACCCTCACCTCGCGGCGCGAGCGTGAGTCGGCCCGGGAGGTGCTGAAGTGAGCAAGGCGCGAGTCGCGACCGTCTGGCTGGCGGGTTGCAGCGGTTGCCACATGTCGTTCCTCGACCTCGACGAGTGGCTCATCGAGCTGTCCCAGCTCGTCGACCTGGTCTACAGCCCCATCGCCGACGTCAAGGCCTTCCCCGAGAACGTCGACGTCACCCTGGTCGAGGGTGCCGTCGCCAACACCGACAACCTCGAGCTCCTCAAGGAGGTGCGCGAGCGCAGCAAGGTGGTCGTCGCCTTCGGCGACTGCGCCGTTCACGGCAACACCTCCGCCATGCGCAACCCGCTGGGCGATCCCGGCGAGCTGGTGGCCGAGGCCTACCGCGACGCCGTCACCAAGTTGCACGGCGAGCTGCCGAACCCCGAGAACGGGGTCGTGCCGGCGCTGCTGCCGCGGGTGCTGCCGGCGCACGAGGTGGTCCACATCGACGCGTTCCTGCCGGGCTGCCCGCCGTCGGCCGAGCGCATCCGCATCGCCGTCGAGGCCCTCCTCGCCGGCGAGAGCCCCGAGCTGGCGCCCGAACTGCGCCGCTTCGGCTGAGGAGGCGGACGTGCCACAGAACATCCTCATCGACCCCGTGACCCGCATCGAGGGTCACGCCAAGATCACGCTCCGCCTGGACGACGACGGCGCCGTGCAGGACGCCCGCTTCCACGTGGTCGAGTTCCGCGGCTTCGAGGCCTTCTGCCGCGGCCGCTCGGTCTACGAGATGCCCGCCATCACGGCCCGCACCTGCGGCATCTGCCCCGTCTCGCACGTGCTCACCGGCGCCAAGGCCGGCGACGCCGTGCTGGGCGT
>PXAU01000237.1 GCA_003567075.1 Trueperaceae bacterium | reverse complement strand
TGGCGGGCACCGCGCTGGGGGCCACCAGGCCGCGGCTGCTGCTGCGGCACGCGCTGCCGAACTTCCTGGGGCCGCTGGTGGTGCAGGCTGCCTCCACCGCGGCCGCGTTCGTGCTGGTCGAGGCCTCCCTGTCGTACCTGGGGCTCGGCGTGCCGCTGCCGACGCCGTCGTGGGGCAACGTGCTGCAGGACGCTCGCACGTACCTGACCCACCAGCCTTGGGCGGCGCTGGGCCCTGGGCTGGTGCTGGCGAGTGCGGCCTTGGCGCTCCAGTTCCTGTCGGACGGCCTGCGTGACCGGTTCGATCGGCGCGCCTGAGGGCTCGCTCCGACCGGGGTGCGTCGTTGGCCCGAGCACCGACGACCGAGGGACCACCCGCGCGAGCGCGGGCGTATGATGCGCCCCATGGCGAACTGGCTGCTCTCCGCCGACGGCCAACTCATCAACCTCGACCTCGTGGAGCATCTCGACGTCCTCGACGTGTTCGCCGAGGACGTCGACGCGGCGTCGGTGGAATCGGGCGAGGCCGAGCCCGCCTACTCGGAGCTGGTCGCCTTCATGCCGTCCGGGAACGAACTGGTCCTCTTCGACGACGAGGACGCGGACGTGGTGATGCACGCCTTCGACCTGCTCAAGCACTACCTGGTGTCGCCGCGCTTCGAGGCGGTCCACATCGGCAAGGTGCTGAGCGTGCAGGACCTCATCGACGCTGCGGGGGCGCAGAAGAACTGAGGCCGACCACCGGCGTTCGCGTGCCGGCGCTCAGGCGGCCTGGTGTTCGTACGGCGTGAGCGGCGCACCGAGCGCCTTGCTCACCTGGCGCGCCGTGTCGAGCACCTCCCGGCGCAGACGTGGGAGCAGTCGCTCGCCGAACCGTGAGGCAGGACCGACAAGGCTTATGGCGCCCACGAACGCGCCGTCGGCACCGAACACCGGCGCCGCCAGCGCAGCCGTGTCGGAGAGCGTGCGGTCCGCAGCCGACATCGCCACCAGCGTCCCACGCACGCCGTCGGGATCCGGTGCCTGAGGCTCGTCGAAGACGCGGATGACCTGCCCTGCGGCGCCGGTCTGGTACGGGAACCTGCTACCGACGTGGACGACGTGCAGAAGCCCGTGCCAGGGTGCGTTGACGCGATGCAGGCAAACGCGCTCGTCGCCCTCGCGCACGTAGAAGGAGGCGCTCTCGCCGCTCCGCGCGGCGAGTCGCTCGAGCGCCGGCTGCACGGAGCGGCCCAGATCGTATGAGGCCTGGTAGCGGGCCCCGAGGCGGGCGAGCGCTGGACCGAGCCGGTAGCGGCCGTCAGCGCTGCGGCGCAGGAAGGCGGCCCTCTCGAGCGAGGCAGCCAAGCGCAAGGCGGTGCTCTTGACGAGACCGGTGGCCGCGGCGAGCTCACCCAGGCTGAGGCTGGTACGGGCGTCGTCGAACGCTTCGAGGAGCGCCAGCGCTCGATCGACCGCCACGACCCCGTCACGGTGCGACACGGACCGCCCCCTTCGCGAGCGCACCTGGTTTGACACGAACCCAGGGCATGGTGTTCACTACCGCATCACCCAGCGCAACGTCGTTGCATCTGTCGCAACACCTGGAACCGGAGGTCGTTCGATGCGCCATCGCGCTCTCCCCCTTCGACGCCCCAACCGCCAGCCGGCGCAGCCATCGTCATGACGCCGCCCACCACCACCGACAGCGACGCCGCGAGCGCCGCTCGCCGCGAGCGCCTCGAACGCGCCATCGACGCCGCCTGGCCCGAGCTCGAAGCCTTCACGCTCGACCTCCACGCCCACCCCGAACTGATGTTCGAGGAGCACCGCAGTGCCGCCGCGCTCGTCGCGGCGCTGGAGAGAGCCGGCTTCGAGGTCGAGACCGGCAGCGGCGGCATCGACACCGCCTTCGTCGCACGCCACCGCTTCGGCCCCGGTGGTCCGCGCGTGGCGCTGCTGGCGGAGTACGACGCGCTGCCCGAACTCGGTCACGCCTGCGGCCACAACCTGATCGCCACCGCCGCGCTCGGTGCCGCGCGGGCGCTGCGCGAGGCGCTCGTGGACGGCGCCGGCGAGCTGCTGGTGATCGGCTGCCCCGCCGAGGAGGGCGGTGGCGGCAAGATCCTGCTGCTCCAAGCCGGCGTGTTCGAGGGCGTCGACGCGGCGCTCATGTTCCACCCGGGCTCGCGCACCATGACGATCCGCGGTGCGCTCGCCGCCACCCGGGTCACCATGCGCTTCTTCGGCAAGGCCGCGCACGCCGCCAGCAGCCCCGAGCTCGGCATCAACGCGCTCGACGCCTGCATCCTCACCTTCAACGCCATCAACGCGCTGCGCCAGCACGTCATCGACGAGACCCGGATCCACGGCATCATCAGCCACGGCGGCAGCGCGCCCAACATCGTTCCCGAGTACGCCGAAGCCAAGTTCCTGATCCGCCACCGCCGCAGCGAGGAGGTGGCCGCGCTCAAGGAACGGGGGCTGGCCGCCGCGCGCGGCGCAGCCGCCTCGGTGGGCGCACGGGTCGAGTTCGAGGAGGGGCTCTTCTACGCCGAGCGCAAGGTGAACGTGCCGATGGCGAACCGCTTCGCCGCGCACCTCGAGGCCCAAGGCGAACCGGTGCTGGAAGCCCCAGCCGTCGGTCGCGTGGGTTCCTCGGACTTCGGCAACGTCAGCCAGGTGCTGCCCGCCATCCACCCGTACGTCGCGATCGTGCCCGAGGGCGTCTCCGCCCACACCCCCGAGTTCGCGGCGGCGTCCGCCAGCCAGGCCGGCCTGCGCGGCCTGCGCTTAGCCAGCGTCGCGCTCGCCGCCACCGCCGCCGACCTGCTCGTCGACGCCGACCTGCTCGCCGCCACCCGCGCTGACTTCGGCGCGTCTCCCGCACCAGGAGGTACCGCATGACCACCCGCCATCCCCTCGTCCGCACCCTCGCAGCCGCGCTGCTCGGCGCGCTCCTGCTGGGCTTCGCCAGCGCCGAGCGCGAGATCGTCATCGCGCAGGGCGTCGACGTCACCGGCTTCGACCCGCACGGGCACCACACCACCGCCGTCGAAGCCGTCCATGTCAACCTCTTCGACTACCTCATCTTCCGCAACGCCGACGGCGACCTCGAGCCAGCGCTGGCTGTCGCCTGGGAACCGATCGCCGAGGACGCCTGGCGCTTCGAGCTGCGCGAAGGCGTCGTCTGGCACGACGGTGCGCCGTTCACCGGCGAGGACGTCAAGTTCACCCTCGAGCGCGTCGCCTCCGACTCCAGCCTCCAGCCCTTCGACTCCTACCGCCAGATCCGCGAGGTCGAGGTCGTCGGCCCGCATGAGATCATCATCCACACGCACGGCCCCGAACCGCTGATGCTCAACCGCATCAGCCGCCTCAGCTCGGGCATCGTGCCCAAGCACGTCGTCGAGGAGATCGGCTGGGAGGGCTTCGACGAAGCCCCGATCGGCACCGGCCCCTACCGCTTCGTCGAGTGGCGCCGCGACGACCGCATCATCCTCGAGGCCTTCGACGACCACTGGCGCGGCCGCCCCGCCTTCGACCGCGTGGTGCACCGCACCATCCCCGAGGACTCGACCCGCGTGGCCGAGCTCATCACCGGCGGCGTCCACATCGCCCCCAACGTGCCACCCCAGGACGTCGAGCGGGTGCTCGCCTCGGGCGCCGTCGCCGTCGAGCAGCAGCCCACCACGCGCATCATGCTGCTCATCATGAACACGCACGAGGACGCCATCACCGGCGATCCGCGCATCCGCGAGGCGATCGAGCTGGCGATCGACAACCAGCTCCTCGTCGACGCGGTGATGGGTGGCCTCGGGGTCCCCACCCGGGCGCGCCTCAGCCCCGGCATCAGCGGCTCGCCGATGGAGCTCTTCGGCACCTACAACTACGATCCCGAGCGCGCGGTCGAGCTCATCCGCGAGGCGGGCTACGAACCCAGCGACATCACCATCAAGGTGGAGGGCCCCGCCGGCCGCTACCCGCTCGATGTCGAGCAGGCCGAGGTGATCGCGCTGATGCTGCAGCAGATCGGCGTCAACACCGAGATGGAGGTGCTCGAGTGGAGCGCCTTCCAGAGCCGCATCTGGAACGCCGACAACATCACCCACTTCGCCCTGATGGGGTTGGCGAACTCGATGTTCGACAACTGGTTCAGCATGCGCGCGATCCAGTGCGAGGCCGCCTACCGCAACCGCGTCCACTGGTGCAACGAGCGCTTCGACGAGCTGATGGCCCTGGCCGAGACCGAGGTCGACCTGGACAAGCGCACCGAGTACCTGCACGAGGCGACCTACCTGGTGGTCGAAGAGCGCCCCTGGATCCCGCTGTTCCAGATCGAGGTGCTCGTGGGCGTGTCCACGGACGTCGATTGGCAGCCGCGCCAGGACGAGCTGCTGTGGATGTTCGCCGCGCAGCCCGTCGACTGACGCGCGAACGGAACCTGGAGCCTGCGCGCGCGACCCGTCGGCCTGATGCCGGCGGGTCGCGCGCATGCGTATACTCTCCGGTACCGAGCCACCACCCGTCCTCGCCGGCGCACGCCGTACCGTGCGATCCTGACTCACTGCCATGACCGCCTACATCCTGCGCAGACTCCTCCAGATGGTGCCCGTGGTGCTCGGGATCACGCTCATCGTGTTCGTGCTGGTGCGCGTCTCGGGCGATCCGGTGGCGCTACTGCTCCCCGAGGATGCCGAGCAGTACCAGATCGACGCCTTGCGCGAGGCGCTCGGCCTCGACCAACCGATCACCACCCAGTACCTCATCTACATGCGCGACCTGCTGCGTGGTGACCTGGGAACCTCCATCCGCTACTCAGGCCAGGACGCGCTACCGATCGTGCTGGAGCGACTCCCGGCCACGCTGCAACTCACGTTTGCGGCGCTCCTCGTGGCGGTGGTGATCTCGTTCCCGCTCGGGATCATCGCGGCGGTCTACCGCAACCGCTGGCCCGACGTGAGCGCCACCTCCTTCGCGGTGTTGGGCCAGGCGATGCCGAACTTCTGGCTCGGCATCATGATGATCCTGCTGTTCGCCGTCATCCTCGGCTGGCTGCCGGTGTCGGGCCGCAGCGGCCTGGCCTCCTTCATCCTTCCCGCCATCACCCTCGGCACCTCGCTGGCCGCGCTCCTCACCCGCTTGATGCGCTCGAGCCTGCTCGAAGTGCTGAACCAGGACTACGTCCGCACCGCCACCGCCAAGGGCTTGCAGCGACGCCTGGTGCTGCTCAAGCACGCGGTGCGCAACGCGCTCCTGTCCTACGTCACAGTGCTGGGCCTGCAGGTCGCCACCCTGATGGCAGGCGCCGTCGTCACCGAGCAGGTGTTCGCCTGGCCCGGCATCGGGTTGCTGGCCATCCAGGCGATCAACTCGCGCGACATGGCCGTCATCCAGGGCGTGGTGATCGTCGCGGCGCTCATCGTGATGTCGGCCAACTTGTTGGTCGACTTGCTCTACGCGCTCATCGACCCGAGGATCTCGTACTCGTGATCCGCGAGGCGAGCTCCTTCCTCAAGCGGCTGCTGTCGAGCCCGATCGCCGCGCTCGGCGCGCTCCTGCTCGTCGCGTTCTTCGTCATGGCGATCTTCGCTCCGCAACTGGCACCGTTCGAGCCCACCGCGCCCGACCTGCGCAACCGCCTCGCCCCACCCTCGTGGGCCGGCGGCCCGGAGCAGCACTTCCTGGGAACCGATCACTTGGGGCGCGACATCCTCAGTCGCCTCATCTACGGCAGTCGCATCGCGCTCATCGTGGGGCTCGGCGGCGTGGCGCTCATGGCCGTGCTGGGCATCACCCTCGGCACCTTGGCCGGGTACTTCGGCGGGCGGATCGACACCGCGATCTCGCGCCTGATCGATACCCTCATCGCCATCCCCAACACCATCCTCTACCTGACGGTGCTGGGGGTGTTCGGCCCGAGCCTCGTGGGTCTGGTGCTGGTGATCGGCGCTATCGGCTGGACCACCTTCGCGCGCGTCGTGCGCGCCGAGACCCTGTCGATACGGAACCGCGAGTTCGTGGAGGCGGCCCGCGCGCTGGGGCAGTACACGCCCATCGTGCTGCTACGGCACGTGCTGCCCTCGGTGATGGCGCCGATCATCGTCGTCGCCACCCTCAACGTGGCGACCGTCATCATCCTCGAGGCGTCGCTCTCGTTCCTCGGCTTCGGCGTCCAGCCGCCGACCGTCACCTGGGGTCGCATGTTGGCCGACGGCCGCAACTACGTCGCCACCGCCTGGTGGCTGGCGACCTTCCCGGGCATCTTCATCACGCTCTTGTGCCTGTCGCTGATCTTCATGGGCGACCGGCTGCGCGACGTGCTCGACCCGCGGTTGCGCGGGCGCT
>PXAU01000190.1 GCA_003567075.1 Trueperaceae bacterium | reverse complement strand
GCCGGCTCGGGCGCCGGCTCGGGCGCTGCAGGCGGTGTCGTGGCGACCGGCGGCGCAGGCGCCGGGTCGGGCTCGTCGGCCGGCGTTCCGTCGGGCGCGAGCAGTGCCACGCCGGGCTGGACCGGCGGGACCGGCGGGACCGGCGGATCGGCCACGGTCGGCTCGTCGACGACGTCTGGCGCGTCAACGATATCGGGTGGCGCGTCGGCAGACGGGTCCGGCGACACCTCGGGCGTCACGGCAGACGGGTCCGGCGACACCTCGGGCGTCACGGCAGACGGGTCCGGCGACACCTCGGGCGCCGGTTCAGGCGCGGTGACCGCCGGTGGGGTCGCCGGCGTGGTGGCCGGCTGACTCGGGCCGAGCGGGAAGAAGGAACCGCCCGTGAGCAGCGTCGCGACGATGCCCGCGATGACCGCGACGAGCGCAATGCCGATGGCGAGATCGGGCCAGTTGCGACGCAGCCAGTCCATGGCCCTATGCTAGCGCGTCCATCATCGACGCGGTGCGGTGCAACCCGGTTGGTAGCCGAGCTGACAGGCGGCCGACCACGCGATGCGGGCGTCCTCGTCACGCTGTTGCGCGTAATGCGCCCAGCCCAGGTGGTAGTGACTCTCGGCGTCCTGAGGGTTCTGTTGGACGAGGAACTGGTAGACGCTCTGGGCGTCGCCGTAGCGCGCCGTGGCCAAGTAGGCGGCACCGAGGTTCACCCGCGCCTCGATCGAGTTGGGATCGAGCTGGACAGCGCGCTCGTAGAACAGCGTCGCGCCCTCGAAATCGCCTTGCATGTACTGCGCCAGGCCGGCCCAGAGCTGGACGGCGGCACTGCCCGGACGCACCTGAACGACCCGTGCGAACTGATCGGCGGCACCCTCGTAGTCGCCCTGCAGGTAGAGCCCGCGGCCGATCACGAAGCGTGCCTGGGCCTGCGCCTCGGTGTCGCCCGGCGCGCGCTCGAGCACGCGCTGCGCGGAGGCGATGGCCTCGCTCGTCATACCCAGCTGGTCGTACGCACCAGCCAAGGCCAACTCCGATTCGATGCCGGTGTCCTGGAGACGTGCCCCCTCCTGCAACGGCGCAAGCGCGGCCCGGGTCTGCCCAGCAGTCAGCAGGCTGACGCCCAGGTTGTAGCGCGCCTCCCAGGAGGCCGGATCGACCTGCGCGGCACGCTCGAACGACTCCGCGGCGGCGCGCTCGCGCCCGAGACCACGCTGCAACTCACCCAAGGCCACGAGCGAACTGGCCTCGCCACCGCGATCGTTGGCATCGGCAGCCTTGCGCACCGCGCGCTCGAGCGCCCGCAGGGCGAAGTCGATCTGGCCCTGGTCGACGTAGACCTCGGCGATCAGGACACTGAAGCGGTAGTCGCCGGTACGCGACTCGACGTCGGTGAGCTCCGGCAACGCCTCGAGCCCGCGGCCGGCCGAGACCAGCGCAGCGCCTCGGTTGTAGGCCAGATCGGTGTCGTCAGGGCGAAGCTGCAACGCGTCGCCGAAGGCGGCCGCCGCAGCCTCGTAGTCGCCGGTGAGCACCAGCTGTCCCGCCAGGCCCACGTGGGCGTTCAGGCGGTCCAGGGCGGTGGCCTCAGGCTCCGCCGCCGCCAGCGCGGCCCGGAAGGCGGCAGCCGCGTCATCGGGGCGCCGCAGCGTCGCTAGCGTGACAGCGCGGTTGTAGTGCCCGTCGAAACGGTCCGGGAACAGGCGGGTGACCTCCGTGAAGGCGAAGAGCGCACCCTGGTAGTCGCCGCGGGCGTACTCGACCAGGCCGAGGCCGTAGTGCGCGTCGCCCAGCAGGTAGTCGAGTGCGATGGCCTCGAGGTACGCGTCCTTGGCCGTCTCGGGATCATCCGCCTCGAAGGCGGCGTTGCCCAGACGCGTCCACATCTCGGCGTCCTGCGGGTTCTGCTGCACGGCCGCGCGCAGATCGGCGACCGACGTCTGCGCCGCCGCCACGGCAGCGAACGCCGCTGCGAGGGCAAGCGCGAGCGCCAGCACGCATCGCTTCACGTTGTACGTTGTCATGCTTGCCTCCGAATCGCTGCGCACCGCGAGCGCGCGGCGTGCGTGACGATGCTTCGTGGTGGACACTGTACCCGACGCGCGCACGGGCTACCTGTGAAAAGCCGCACCGGCCGTCCAGCACGCACCCTCACGACGCCACCGAGGCTTCACCAGAACGACCCTCGGCCCCTTGCAGCGCCAGCTGCCCACAGGCGCCGCCAGCATCCCGGCCGCGTGAGAAACGCACGGAGCAGGGCACGCTGGCGCGCTCCAAGCGGCGCGCGAAGGCATCGATGCGGGCAGCGGGCGACGAGCGGAAGCCGGAACCGCGCCACGGGTTGAAGGGGATGAGGTTCACGTGCGCCACCAGACCCTCCAAGCACGCCGCGAGCCCATCGGCCTGGCGGAGCGCGTCGTTGACGCCATCGAGCATCGTGTACTCGATGGTCACGCGGCGCCCACCGGCGGCCTGCCAGTCGTGCAGCGAGGCGACGATGTCGGCGATCGGATGCGCGTGGGCCGTGGGGATGATGCGCCGGCGAGTGTCGTCGTCAGGGGCGTGCAAGCTCACCGCCAACACGAGCGGTAGGCGCTCGTGCGCCAAGCGCCTTATGCGGTTGGGCAGCCCTACGGTCGAGAGCGTCACGCGCCGCAGCGAGATGCCGAGCCCCTCGGGGTCGACCATGGTGCGTACCGCACCCACGGCCGCGTCGTAGTTGAGGAGCGCTTCGCCCATCCCCATGAGCACCACGTTGCGCAGTTCGGTGGGCGCGAAACCCTCGTGCCAGGCGACCGCCAGCAGCTGCGCGAGGATCTCGCCGCGACGGAGGTTCCGGCCGAAACCGAGCGCGCCGGTGGCGCAGAAGGCGCAGCCGGCCGGACACCCCACCATCGAGGACACGCACACGGTCTTGCGGTCGCGGTACGGTATGAAGACGGCCTCGGTGCGTTGGGCATCGGCCAAGGTGAAGAGGTAACGCACGCTTCCGTCCGCGCTGGGAAAGCGCTCGGTGCGGACGAACGGGTCGATGCGCCAGCGCTCCTCCAACTCGCTGCGCCAGGCCGCCGGCAGATCGGTCATGGCGTCCGCCCGGCGCGCGCCGCGCTGGTACAGCCAGCGCGCCAGTTGGCGCTGCCGGTAACCACCCTGCCCGTTGGGTACGGGCAGGCGGTCGATCGGCAGGTCGAGCAGCAAGGGTCGCGGCATCATGGCGCATCAGGCTAGCGCACGTGGCGGTGTCACGCATCGTCGACGGCGACGGAGGCCTGCCCCACCACGAGCGGCAGGTCAGCGCGCTCGGCGTCGAGCGCGCCGCGCACGCGGTCGAACACGTCGGCATCGAGGTAGGTCGCCGCGGACCGCACCAAGGCGAGGTAGTAGCGCGCCAAACGGCCCGTGGCAGCCGGACCGGCACGGCGCCGCTCGCCGGGCGTGAGCAGCGCCTCGGCGAAGGCCGCCTCGGACTCAAGCGCCGGACAGCCGCCCACGGCCACCACCTGGCGCAACAGCGCGTTCGTCTCGACCGGATCGTGCCACATCCCGAAACTGAGTTCATCGCTGAGGCGTTCCACCTCGCGGAGCGCGGCTCGGTAGTCGGCGTTCGTCGCCACCTCGCGCGCGAGCGTCTGGCGCCGCAGGCGGCGCGCGGCGTAGGCGGCCAACGCCAGCGGGGCGCCCCTCGGACGGGCCTGACCGCCGATGACGGCCCGGAGCCGGTAGGCCAAGAGGTAGTCCTGGTACTCGCGCAGATGCTCCATCGCTCCGCGAGCGTACGGCCTCAGCGCCAGGTCTCGGCGCGACCTGCGCCACGGTCCGGTCCGCACACGAGCGCGTACGTCGGGGTAGCATGGTTCCTACACGAGCCCAGGTACCCTGGCGCGTCGGCTCGCGGCCCGAGCGCGCAGGACGCCTCGTCGAGACCGCACCGACCCCGGAGGTCGATTCAGCATGCCCATCCGCTCGGTCAAGACCGTCGGCATGGTCCTCGCGGGCGGGAAGGGCAGCCGCCTGCACCCGCTCACGTGGCAACGCACCAAGCCCGCGGTGCCGTTCGGGAGCAAGTACCGCATCATCGACTTCGCGCTCAACAACATGATCAACAGCGGCATCTTCGGGATCTTCGTGCTGACGCAGTTCAAAGCCCAGTCCTTGACCGAGCACATCCAACGCAACTGGCGCTTCGGCACCTTCCTCACCGACTACTTCATCACCCTGGCACCAGCCCAGATGTACCTGTACGAGGAGCTGGGTGCCGAGTGGTACCGCGGGACCGCCGACGCGATCTACCAGAACATCCACCTCATCGAGGGCGCCGGCGCCGATCTCGTGGTCGTGTTCAGCGGCGACCACATCTACAAGATGGACATCGCCCACATGATCGAGTACCACCTCGACAACCAGGCCGACGTCACCATCGCGGCCTACCCCACGCCGGTCGAGGACGGCCGCCGCTTCGGCGTGCTGCAGGTGGATCACGATTGGCGGATCAGCGAGTTCCAGGAGAAGCCGGAGGCGCCCAACCCGATCCCGGGCCGGCCCGACACCTGTCTCGCGTCGATGGGGAACTACGTGTTCACGAAGTCCAAGCTGCTCGAGATGCTGCGCACGGACGCCATGCGTCGCGACTCCGAGCACGACTTCGGCAAGAACGTGTTGCCCACGGCCCTCGAGGACGGCTACGCGCTGCACGCCTACGACTTCGCGCGTAATCCCATCCCCGGCCAGAGCGGGCCCAACACCTACTGGCGTGATGTCGGGACGCTCGACTCGTACCACGCGGCCAACATGGATCTGGTGGCGCTGCAACCCGACTTCGACCTCTTCAACGAGGAGTGGCCGCTGCGCACCTCGGCCGAGTACTCGCCGCCGGCCAAGCTGGTGCACGACCAGGACGACAGGCGCGGGCAGGCGCTCAACTCGATCGTGGCCGGCGGCGTGATCATCTCCGGTGCCACCGTACGCGAATCGGTGCTGTTCCGTCGCGCGCACATCCACTCCTACGCCAGCGTGGAGCGCTCGGTGCTGTGCGACAACGTCGAGGTCGGCCGGCACTGCGTGATCCGCAACGCCATCATCGACAAGAACGTGGTGGTGCCGCCCGGCACGACCATCGGCGTCGATCCGGAGCAGGACCGGGCCCGCGGCCTGACGGTCGTGCCTGGCGGCGTGACGGCCGTGCCGAAGAACTACCGCTTCGAGTAGGTCGTCCGGCCGACCGGCCCGACGCGCGTCAGCAGACCAAGCGTCCCGACGCGCGTCAGCAGACCAAGCGTCCCGCTGCTTACAGCCGGCTCATCGGTACGGGTGCTAGGCTAACGCGATTAACGTTGTCGTCGCCCCGCACGGTGCCCGGCAGCGAACCGAGCGCCGCGTCGCCACCGGCCGCGCACGGCGTCCCAGGAGGCCGCGTGAGACGTTCATTCAACCCCTGGCTGATCGTGATGCTCATCATCTTGGGCATCTTCGTGTTCAACCAGTTCAGCAGCCCGGGTGCACCGCGCGAGATCAACTTCACGACCTTCACCCAACTGGTCGACGAGGGCCGCGTGGCGCGCGTGACCATCGAGCGCAACAACGGCATCGTCGAGGGCGAGCTCCGTACGGAATCGCAAGTGATGATCGACGGCGAGCCGCAGACGGTGCGCAACTTCCGCGTCACCACCATCGTCAGCGACTCGCTCATGCAGCGGATCGAGGAGAACGTCGCCGACGTGACGATCCGCAACCCGCCACAGTGGATCGGGTTGGTGATCTCGTTCCTGCCGTTCATCCTGCTGATCGCGATCTTCTGGTTCTTCTTCATGCGTGCGCAGGGGGGACCCAATCAGGTCATGCAGTTCGGCCAATCGAAGGCCAAGACCTTCGGTCGTGAGAACAAGGTCGACACCACCTTTACGGACGTCGCCGGCCACGCCGAGGCGAAGCAGGAACTGAAGGAAGTCGTCGATTTCCTCAAGCACCCGCAGAAGTACCTGCGCATCGGCGCCGAGATCCCCAAGGGCGTGCTGCTCGTGGGGCCGCCAGGGACGGGCAAGACCCTCCTGGCGCGGGCGGTGTCGGGTGAGGCCGGGGTGCCGTTCCTGACGGTGTCGGCATCCGAGTTCATGGAGATGTTCGTGGGCGTGGGCGCCAGCCGGGTGCGCAACCTGTTCGAAGAGGCGCGCAAAGCCAGCCCCGCCATCATCTTCATCGACGAGCTCGACTCCATCGGGCGTCGCCGCGGCGCAGGGATCGGCGGCGGGCACGACGAGCGCGAGCAGACCCTGAACCAGATCCTCTCGGAGATGGACGGTTTCGAGAAGGACACCTCGGTCATCATCATCGCGGC
>PXAU01000329.1 GCA_003567075.1 Trueperaceae bacterium | reverse complement strand
CCTCGAGCCCGATGGACTCGGCCATGGTGATCTGGACGTGGTCGACGTAACGGTTGCTCCAGATGGGCTCGAACAGGGCGTTGGCGAAGCGCAGCACCGCCAGGTTCTGCGCCGTCTCCTTGGCCAGGTAGTGGTCGATGCGGAACACCTGCGACTCGTCGAAGGCCTCGAGCACCTGGGCGTTGAGCGCGCGCGCCGAGTCGACGTCGTGCCCGAAGGGCTTCTCGATGACCAGCCGGCGCTGGCCCCGCTCCGGGCGGGTCAGGCCGCTCTCGGCCAGGCCTCGGACTATGGCACCGTAGGCTTCGGGCGGGGTGGAGGTGTAGTAGACGTGGTCGTCGAGGTCGAGCTCCCGCAGGCGCGCCGCGAGGTGCTCGACGCCTTCGGCGTCGTAGCCGCCACGCACCGCCACGATGCGCTGGGCGAGTTCGTTCCAGCTCCCGTCGTCGAGGTCGGGCACGTGCTCGCGCACGGCCTCGCCGAGCGAGGCGCGCAAGCCGTCGTCGTCCTCGACGCTGCGAGCGAACCCGATCACGCGGGTCTCGGGATGCAGCGTCCCGGCCCGGTGCAGGGCGTAGAGCGCCGGCAGCAGCTTGCGGGCTGCCAGATCGCCGGTCACCCCGAAGATCACGAAGGCGCAGGGGGGTGCTGGTTCCATCGGGGCACGCTAGCACGCAGGCGGGTTCGGGCTGGTGCAGGCTCGTGGTAGACTTCGCGGCCGTGTGATGCGAGGAGGTCGAGCGTGATCCACCAGCCGGAGGAGAGCCTGGCGTTGCTCAACCGGGGGACCGAGCAGGTCGTCCCGGATCGCGAGCTGGAGGCGAAGCTGCGCGCAAGTGCCGAGCGCGGTGTGCCGCTGCGCGTCAAGCTCGGGGTCGATCCCTCGACCAGCGATCTGCACGTGGGCCACGCGGTGGTGCTGCGCAAGATGCGGCAGTTCCAGGACCTGGGGCACACGGTGGTGCTCATCATCGGCGACTTCACCGCCACGATCGGCGACCCTTCGGGGCGTTCGAAGACCCGTCCCCAGCTCACGCTGGAGGAGACCCGCCGGAACGGCGAGACGTACCTGGCGCAGGCGGTGGCGGTGCTGGACCCGGACCCGGCGCGGCTCGAGATCCGCCACAACTCCGAGTGGCTGAGTGAGTTGGACTTCGCCGAGCTGGTGCGCCTGGCGGCCACCATCACGGTCGCGCGCATGCTCGAGCGCGACGACTTCACCAAGCGCTACCAGGCCGGCACCGCCATCAGCCTGCACGAGTTCCTGTACCCGCTAGCGCAGGCCTACGATTCGGTCGCCGTGCGCGCGGACGTGGAACTGGGCGGCACCGACCAGCTGTTCAACCTCTTGGTGGGTCGCGACGTGCAGCGGGCCTACGGCCAAGCGCCCCAGGTCGCGCTCACCGTGCCGTTGCTGGAGGGGACGGACGGCAACGAGAAGATGTCGAAGTCGCTCGGCAACACCATCGGCTTGACCGAAGCGCCCGACGTGATGTTCACCAAGGCGATGCGCGTGCCCGATCGGCTGCTGCTCAAGTACGCCACGCTGTGCACCGACCTGCCGCTGGAGCCGCTCGCCGAGCAGTTGGCCGATGACCCCGTCGGTGCGCACCGGACGTTCGCGCGCGAGCTGGTGACGCTCTACCACGGCGCAGCGGCGGTGGCCGCAGCCGAGCGCCGTTACGACGACGTGGCGCGCGGCGGCGTGCCGCGCGAGCTGCGCGAGGTGCCCGTCGGGCCCGACCTTGCTCCCGAGGGCCGGATCGAGGCGGCCGCGTTAGCGCTGCACGTCGGCTTCGTGCCCAGCAAGGGCGCCGCCCGCCGGCTGATCGACAACCGCGGCCTGCGCGTCGACGGTGCCGCCTTGGACGACCGCAGCGCCGTGCTCGACCTGCGCGAGCGCCAGCGCTTCGTGTTCCAGAGCGGCAAGAACGCCTTCGTGCGGGTGGTCTGGCGGGGTGAGTGACGGGCGCGCGCAGCGGGCGCGGGCGCCGGGCTCGCGCGCGGCCGGCGCGTACGCCGCGGGTGCGCACAGCGGGCGCGTTCGGCCCTGGCTACCCCTCCCAGGCCGGCAGCATCGGTGGCGCCAGCACCTTGCGCAGGCTCGCGTACGCGGGCAGGCCAGCGTCGTAGGGAGGGTAGTCCTCGCCGACGATGAGCGGCGCCAGGTAACGGCGGCAGGCCTCGGTGATGGCGTAGCCATCGTCGCTGATGTACTCCGGCGGTAGCGTCTTCTCGACGTTCGCGACCTGCGCGAGATCGGCCTGGCCGACCTCCCAGCGGTACGGTTCGTCGGCGAGCCGGACGATGATCGGCATGCGGCCATGGATGCCGGCCAGCGCCATCTCGACGGCCGCCTTGCCCATGGCGTAGGCCTGCTCGACGTCGACCGCCGAGGCGATGTGGCGCGCCGCCCGCTGCAGGTAGTCAGCCACGGCCCAGTGGAACTTGTAGCCGAGCCGGCCGCGCACGATCTCGGCCAGGTGCGGCGCCACGCCGCCGAGCTGAGCATGGCCGAAGGCGTCCTTCGTGCCCGACTCGGCCACGAAGCTGCCGTCGGCGCGACGGATGCCCTCCGAGGCCACGACCACGCAGGTGCCGTAGCGCTCGACGTTGGCCCGCACCTGATCCACGAAGCGGTCTTCGTCGAAGGTCACCTCGGGAAAGAGGATCATGTGCGGCGGTTGGCTCCGGTCCTTGCCGGCCAAGCCGCCGGCGGCGGCGATCCAGCCGGCATGGCGTCCCATCACCTCGAGGATGAACACCTTCGTCTGCGGCATCGAGGCGATGTCGATGCCGGCCTCGAGCGTCGAGATCGCCACGTACTTGGCCACCGAGCCGAAGCCCGGGCTGTTGTCCGTGACGGGCAAGTCGTTGTCGACCGTCTTCGGGACGCCGACGCAGACGAGCGGGTACTCCATCGATTGGGCCACCTGCGACACCTTGTTGGCGGTGTCCATCGAGTCGCCACCACCGTTGTAGATGAAGGTGCCGATGTCGTGCGCCTTGAAGACCTCGATCAAGCGCTGGTACTCGGCCGCGCTCTCCTCGACGCTCCTGAGCTTGTAGCGGATCGAGCCGAAAGCGCCGCCGGGCGTGTGCCGCAGGGCAGCGATGGTCTCCGCTGATTCCAGGTTGGTGTCGATCAGCTCCTCGCGCAGCGCGCCGACGATGCCGTTGCGCCCGGCGAAGACGGTGCCGATGCGCTCCGGCTGCGCGCGAGCGGTTTCGATCACGCCGCAGGCGGTGGCGTTGATGACGGCCGTGACGCCGCCAGACTGCGCGTAGAAGATATTGCGTCGTTGGCTCATGCTGCCTCCGGTCCACGATGTGCGCCGCACGGCGGCATCGGAGGATACCAGAGGCGACGGTTGCCGCGCATGACGGTCGTGGTGGCCGTTGCGGCGGTCGCTGCCGTCGACGCGAGGCGAGGCGCCCAGGATCGAGCAGCGTGTGGAGGGCGTCGGTCCCGCTGCCGACATGCGAAGATGGCGTCATGGTCCTCACAGCCTTGCCGTCCCCACCCGAGGAACGTCGCCTCGCGCTTGTGCCGAGCGCGATCAAGCGGCTGGTTGCGCTCGAGCACGAGGTCCGCCTGGGCGCGGGCTACGGTGCGCCGCTGCACCTGAGCGACGATGCGTTGGCCGAGGCGGGCGCGACGATCGTGCCGGCCGAGTCGGCCCTCGATGGCGCCGAGATCGTGCTGGTGGTCACGCCGCCGGCCCCCGAGGCGCTGGCGGGCATGCCGAAGGGCACGTTCGTGGTCGGCTTCCTCGACCCCTTCTTCGCGCTGCCCACCGTGCGCGCGCTGGCCGATGGGGGTCTGCGCGGGATGTGCGTGGAGCTGATGCCGCGCAGCACCTACGCCCAGAAGATGGACGCGCTCTCGTCGCAGGCCAGCCTGGCCGGCTACGTGGCGGTCGTGCTCGCGGCGGAGCGCATCGACAAGGTGCTGCCGATGATGTCGACGCCAGCCGGGACCATCCCGCCGGCGCGCGTGTTCGTGGTCGGCGTCGGCGTGGCGGGCTTGCAGGCGATCGCCACCGCAAAACGCCTCGGCGCGCGCGTCGAGGCCTACGACACGCGGCCCTCGGTGGCCGAGCAGGTTCGCTCGCTCGGGGCGCGCTTCGTCGCGTTCGATCTGGGCGGTGAGCAGGGTGAGACCGAGCAGGGCTACGCCAGGGCCTTGACCGACGAGCAGTTGGCGCGCCAGCGCGAGCAGATGGCCAAGGTGGTGGCGCAGAGCGACGTGGTCATCACGACCGCGCAGGTGTTCGGCCGGTCGGCGCCGCGGATCCTGGACGCCGCGGCGATCGCCGGCATGAAGCCGGGCTCGGTGGTAGTCGACCTGGCCGCCGCGACCGGCGGCAACGTCGAGGGCACGGTGGCCGGCGAGGAGATCGTCACCGACGGCGGCGTCCGCATCATCGGGCTCCACCCGCTGCCGGCCTCGGTGGCGCGGGACGCGAGCGCGATGTACGCCGCCAACCTCACCTTCCTGATCGAGCACGCCTGGGTGGAGGGCGCGCTCAAGCCCGCCAGCGAGGACGACGTCGTCGACGCCGTCCTGCTCACCGACGATGGCGCCGTGCGGTACGAGGCCGTGCGCGCGCAGATGGAGGCTTCCGCGTGAACCCGCTGCTGTTGTTCGTCTTCGTGCTCGCCATCTTCCTCGGCCTCGAGCTGATCACCAAGGTGCCGTCGCAGCTGCACACGCCGTTGATGTCGGGGTCGAACGCCATCTCGGGCATCACCATCGTCGGCGCGATCGTCGCGGCCGGCGAGGGTGGCGTGGTGCCGACGCTGCTGGGCACCATCGCGGTGGCGGCGGCCACCATCAACGTGATCGGTGGGTACATGGTGACCGAGCGCATGCTCGGGATGTTCAAGACCGGGAAGGACCGCTGACGTGGCGGCCTGGCAGGTCTTCGCTTACATCGCCGCCTCGATCCTGTTCATCACCGGCCTGAAGATGCTGAGCCGTCCCGAGACGGCCCGGCGCGGGAACCGCCTCTCGGCGGTCGGCATGCTGATCGCGGTCGTCGCCACGCTGGCGGCGGGAGGCCTGGATTACACCTGGATCCTCGTCGGACTCGTCATCGGCGCCGCGGTCGGGGCCGTGGCGGCGCGACGCGTGCAGATGACCGGCATGCCCGAGATGGTGGCGTTGCTCAACGGTTCGGGTGGCTTGGCCTCGATGCTGGTGGGTTGGGCCGAGTTCGTGCGGGCCACCGACGTGGCCACGTTCTCCGCGGTCGCGATCGTGTTGACGGTGCTGATCGGCGGCATCGCCGCGTCCGGCTCGGTGGTCGCCTTCGGCAAGCTGAGCGAGCGTATCGACGGCAAGCCCTACCTGTTCCGCGGCCAGAAGACCCTCAACGCCGCCCTGTTGGCGTTGGCGTTGGCGGCTGCGGGCTTCGTGGTGGCCGACGCGGTGGTCGCTGGCGGTGTCGGCGGCACGGCGCTGGCCTTCGCGCTGGTGCTCCTGTTGGCGTTGGCGCTCGGGGTGCTGGCCGTGATCCCGATCGGCGGTGCCGACATGCCGATCGTGGTGGCGTTGCTCAACAGTTACTCGGGCCTCGCTGCCGCGGCCGCCGGTTTCGTGATCGACAACAACGTGCTGGTGGTGGCGGGTTCGTTGGTGGGCGCGTCCGGCTTCATCCTCACGATGATCATGTGCAAGGCCATGAATCGCTCGCTCGCGAACGTCCTGTTCGGCGGCTTCGGCGCCACCATCACGGCCGGGACCGCCCCGCAGCAGGGCGTGGTGAAGCCGCTCTCGGCCGAGGACGCCTACTTCATCCTGGAGGCCGCCGACTCGGTGGTGTTCGTGCCGGGTTACGGCATGGCGGTCGCGCAAGCGCAGCACGTGGTGCAGGAGCTGGCTGAGCTGCTGTCCAAGAACGGTGCCGATGTGCGCCACGCCATCCATCCGGTGGCGGGTCGCATGCCCGGGCACATGAACGTGCTGCTGGCCGAGGCGAACGTGCCCTACGAGCAACTGGTCGAGCCCGAGGACGTGAACCCGGCGATGGAGACCATCGACGTGGCGATCGTGATCGGGGCCAACGACGTGGTCAACCCGGCCGCCAAGGAGGACCCGGCCTCGCCGCTGTACGGCATGCCGATCATCGAGGTGGATCGCGCGCGCACCTGCTTCGTGCTCAAGCGTTCGATGAACCCCGGCTTCGCCGGCGTCGACAACTCGCTGTTCTTCAAGGACAACACCCGCATGATCTTCGGCGACGCGAAGGCGACGATCACCGCGATGGTGGCGGCGTTCAAGGAGGCCTGAGCGGGTCGGCCTGGGATCGTCGCCCGGTGACGATCACCGTGG
>PXAU01000354.1 GCA_003567075.1 Trueperaceae bacterium | reverse complement strand
TCGTGAGCGTATCGGCCTCGATCGGCATCGCCGTGTACCCGACCGACGGCGAGGACGTCGCCACGCTGCTCACCAGCGCCGACACCGCCATGTACGCGGTGAAGTCGCGCGGCAAGAACTCGTTCGTCTTCTCCGACCTGCGCCTGCGCGATTGGCAGAGCCGGCGCCTGGAGCTCGAGCGCCGTCTGCGCGTGGCGGTCACGGAGCAGCGCCTCGACGTCGCCTACCAGCCCCAGATCGACCTCGCCAGCGGGCGCGTGGTCGCCTTCGAAGCGCTCATGCGCTGGGACGATCCGGAACTCGGCAAGGTCTCGCCGGCCGAGTTCGTACCCGTCGCCGAGGAGGCCGGGCTCATCGTCCCGATCGGCCTCTGGCTGCTGCGCGAGGCCTGCTTCCAGGCGCGCGGCTGGAACGTCGAGGGGCCTGGCGTAGGCGTGGCGGTGAACGTCTCCACGCTGCAGTTCCAGCAGGCCGACTTCGTCGATCAGGTCGAGGCCGCGCTGGTCGACAGCCGCCTCGATCCGTCACTGCTCGAGATCGAGGTGACGGAGAGCGTCCTGATTGACCAGTTCGACGTCGCCGTCCAGGCGCTGCGCCGTCTGCATCGCCGCGGTGTGGGCACCGCGCTCGACGACTTCGGCACCGGCTACTCGTCGCTGGCGTACCTGCAGCGGCTGCCGATCCGCGCGCTCAAGATCGACCGCACCTTCGTGTCGTGCCTCCAGCAGAGCAGCCACGGCCCTGCTGCCGACGCCACCCCGATCGTCGACGCCATCGCCGCGATGGGTCGGACGCTGGGCAAGTCCGTGGTGGCGGAGGGCGTGGAGACGTCTGCGCAGGCCCGTTACTTGCGCCACCTCGGCGTGGACCGCGCCCAGGGGTTCCACTTCGGTCATCCGCTGCCGGCGGCGACGGCGGCACGGCTCGTGGCGCGGCAGCGCCACGCGGAGCAGGTGGCCGCCCTCGCCGCGCAGCGTGAGGCCGAGATGCTGGGCGCCGACGCGCACCAGGCGCCCATCGAACTGCTCCTGGACTGACGCCTGCGCCTCGCCAGCCGCGGGCCGCATGGCTTCGCTTGATAGAGTGGGTCCCGTGCGTCGTGGTCGTGGCCGGCGTTGCCACCATGGCCGCGTCGCGGAAGGAGCGTTGCGATGGCGACACCTGCGGACGTCGGCCTGATCGGCTTGGCGGTAATGGGGCAGAACCTGGTGCTCAACATGGTCGATCACGGCTTCACGGTGGCCGTCTACAACCGCACCGGCTCGGTGACCGACGAGTTCGTCGAAGGGCGTGGCAAGAGCGAGCACGTGGTCGGCGTGCACACCCTCGAAGAGCTGGTGGCCGCGCTCGAACCGCCGCGCCGACTGGTGGTGATGGTGCAGGCCGGCCGGCCCGTGGACGCCGTCATCGAGGCGCTCGTGCCGCTGCTCGACGAGGACGATCTGATCGTCGACGGCGGCAACTCCAACTACGAGGACACCGTCCGGCGCGAGGCTTCGCTGCGCGAGCGCGGGTTGCGCTTCCTCGGCACGGGCATCTCGGGCGGCGAGGAAGGCGCGCGTTACGGCCCCTCGATCATGCCTGGCGGCGACGAGCGCGCCTGGGAGCGGATGCGACCGGTGCTGGAGGCCGTCGCCGCGAAGGTCGACGGCGACCCGTGCGTCGCCTACCTGGGCGAGGGCGGCTCCGGTCACTTCGTCAAGATGATCCACAACGGCATCGAGTACGGCGACATGCAGTTGATCGCGGAGGCGTATCAGCTCTTGCGCGAGGGGCTCGGGTTGGAGCCGCCGGCGCTGCAGGGCGTGTTCGAGCGCTGGAACGAGGGCGTGCTCGACAGCTACCTGATCGAGATCACCCGCGACATCCTCGGCACCTTTGATCAGGACGGCAACCTGGTGCTCGACCTGATCCTCGATCGCGCCGGACAGAAGGGCACGGGCCGCTGGACGGCCATCGATGCGCTCGAGGCCGGGCAGCCGGTCACGCTCATCACCGAGGCGGTGTTCGCGCGTGGGTTGTCGATGCTCAAGGACGAGCGCGAACGCGCGTCGGCGCTGCTGCGGGGACCGTCGAAGCAACTCGACGCGGCCTCGGACGGCGCCCTGCGCGACGCCTTCGTCGACGATCTCGAGCAGGCGCTCTACGCCAGCAAGATCGTGAGCTACGCGCAGGGGTACATGCTCATGCGGGCCGTCGCACGCGAACGTGCATGGTCCATCGACCTCGGCACCACCGCCCGCATCTGGCGCGGTGGCTGCATCATCCGCTCGCGCTTCCTGGGCGACATCACGGCCGCCTACCAGGCTGATCCGGAGCTCGAGAACCTGATGTTGGCACCGTTCTTCGCCCGGGCGCTTGCCGAGGCCGGAGCTGCCTGGCGACGCGTGGTGGCGAGCGCAATGACGGCGGGCATCCCGGTACCGGCCATGAGCGCTGCCCTGGCCTTCTACGACGGCTACCGCAGCGCCAGGTTGCCGGCCAACTTGCTGCAAGCGCAGCGCGACTACTTCGGGGCGCACACGTACGAGCGCGTCGACAAGCCTCGTGGCGAGTTCTTCCACACCGACTGGATCGGCAGCGGTGGCGGCGTGACGTCGCGCTCGTACCAGGGCTAGCGCGCGTTCCAGGGCGAGCGCCCGCTAGCGTACGGATTCCTCGCGACCGGCCCTCCGAGCCGGTCGCGACGACCCGGCCTGTCGTTCGCTCGGTCCGCGACGTGACCGGGCGCGGTTATACTCGCGCAGGTTCGCCGCGGCGTTGACGTGCGCGGCGATGATGGTGTCCCGACCGGGTCGCCGGCGTGCCGGTGAGCCCGTCGGGGTCGTGCGGCTCCGAGCCCTGGAGGCGCGTTCGCGTCTGACCCGAGGAGGCCCCGTGGCCAAGGCGAAGCAAGTTGCCGCCAACACCCAGAGCAGCCCGTCCGTCAAGGACGATCACGAGCAGGTGGCGCAGACGAACGCGCCGGCCGAGACGGCCGCCGCGAAGGACGCGCCGAACGAGACGGTGACGGCCAAGAAGGTGCCGGCGAAGCAGGCGGCACCCAAGCAGGCGGCACCCAAGCAGGCGGCTGCCGAGGCGGCCCCTGCTGAGAAGGCCGCTACCAAGAAGTCGCCCGCCAAGAAGGCGGCACCCAAGAAGGCGCCTGCGAAGGCAACCGCGAGTGAAGAGGATGTAGCCGCCACGCGAGCGCCCGGCCTGAAGGAGGCGGCGGCCTCCGCGCCGTCCGACGGCGCCGCAGCGCCAGCGGCTGCTGCGGCGCCGCAGTCCGAAGCGCCGGTGGCCGACGTGCCGAGCGTCGGCTGGCTCGCGGCGGCGCCCGTGGCGCAGTTGCTCGAGACCGGCAAGGGGGCCGGCTCGCTCGACACGGAAGAGTTGACGGCGGCCTACAACCAGGCGCTCGCCATGACGGGCGTTCCCGAAGACGAGGCCAACTTCGAGGACCTGATGGAGCTGGTCGAGCGACAGGGCATCGCCATCGCTGACCTGGCCGAAGACGAGACGCTCGAGGACGACGACGTCGGTAGCTTCGGCGACGACGAGGTGGACGACGTCGAGGAGGAAGAGCGCCGCGATCGCTTCGAGCGCGAGGAGCTCGAGGCCCGGGCCGAGGCCTTGGCCGATGCGCGTGTCAAGACCAACGATCCGGTGCGGCAGTACCTGCAGGAGATCGGCCGCGTCAAGCTGCTCACGCTCGAAGAGGAGATCTCGCTGGCCCGCCGCATCGAGGAGGGCGAAGCGGCGCGCGCCGAGCTCGACGTGAACGCCGAGGCCTACGACGAGCGCAACCGCCGCCGCCTGAAGCGGGTCGTCGAGGACGGCGACCTGGCGCGCCAACACCTGATCGAGGCCAACCTGCGGCTGGTGGTGTCGATCGCCAAGAAGTACAACGGCCGCGGCATGAGCTTCCTTGACCTGATCCAGGAGGGCAATCAAGGGCTCATCCGGGCGGTGGAGAAGTTCGAGTACCGCCGGCGCTACAAGTTCAGCACCTACGCCACCTGGTGGATCCGGCAGGCGATCAACCGCGCGATCGCCGACCAGTCCCGCACCATCCGCATCCCGGTGCACATGGTCGAGACGATCAACAAGCTGACCCGCGCCAGCCGGCGTCTGCAGCAGGAGCTCTCGCGCGAGCCCTCCTACGAGGAGATCGCCGACGCGATGGGGCCGGACTGGAACGCCGAGAAGGTCGAGGAGGCGTTCAAGCTCACGCGCGAGCCCTTCAGCCTCGAGACGCCCATCGGTGACGAGGAGGACAGCTTCTACGGCGACTTCATCCCCGACGAGAACATCGAGTCGCCGGTGGAGCAGGCCAGCAAGATCATCCTCTCCGAGGAGCTCGAGGAGGCGCTCGACAAGCTGAGTGAGCGCGAGGCGATGGTGCTGAAGCTGCGCAAGGGTCTGGTCGACGGGCGCGAGCACACCCTCGAAGAGGTCGGTAGCCACTTCGGCGTCACCCGCGAGCGCATCCGCCAGATCGAGAACAAGGCGCTGCGCAAGCTCAAGTACCACGAGAGCCGCACCCGAAAGCTGCGCGACTTCCTCGAATGAGCGTCCGCGGCCGCGCCGCCCTCGCCACGGCGTGATAGGCCGGGGTTGCCCGGCGCCCGCGCATGGCGGGGGGCGGCGTCGGCTACCATGCCGCCATGAGCACCTCAGCCCGACCGCGTCGCAGCTTCGGTCGTCGCCTCGGCCGGGGCCTGCTCTGGCTCCTAATCCTGCTCGTCGTCGCTGCGCTGCTGGCCTGGTGGCGAGCTGAGCCCCGGCCCGACCATCCCTACCTCCGCGACGTCCTCGGCCCCGGACCGCACGTGCACGCCCACCAGGGCGGCGATCACCTGTGGCCGGGCAACACGATGGTGGCGTTCGAGGGCGCGCACGCGCTCGGCGTCGACGTGCTCGAACTCGACGTGCACCTGAGCGCAGACGCCGAGGTGGTCGTCATCCACGACGCGACGGTCGACCGCACCAGCGACGGCAGCGGGCGCGTCGCGAGCTTGACGCTGGCGGAGCTGCGCGAGCTCGATTTCGGGTATCGCTGGCGTCCGCCGGGCGGCGCGCCCGACGCGTTCCCGTTCCGCGGGCAGGGCATCACCATCCCGACGCTGCGCGACGTGCTCGAGACCTTCCCGGAGGCGGCCGTCAACGTCGAGTTGAAGGTGGACGACGTGCGCCTGATCGCCATCACCTGCGACCTCATCCGCGAGCTCGATCGCGAGCTCACGGTGATGGTGGCGTCGTTCCACCAGCGGGCCCTGCGCGAGTTCCGGCAGCGCTGCCCGGGGGTCGCCACCTCGGCCGGCCCCGACGAGGTGCGGACCTTCGTGTTCCTCAACATGGCGTACCTGGGCCGCCTGTACGCGCCACAGGCCGAGGCCTTCCAGGTGCCGCGCCGCCAGGGCGGTATCGAGATCGTCAACTCGCGGCTGGTGGAGGGGGTGCGCGAGCGCAACGTGCAGCTCGACGTGTGGACCGTCAACGAGGAGGTCGAGACGCGGCGCCTGTTCGACCTGGGCGTAGGAGCGGTCATCACCGATCGGCCCGATCTCGCCCTCAGCCACCTGGGGCGCTGAGCGCAGGAGCAGGCGCTCGATGGCGTCGCTGCTCGAGCCTCGGCGCGCGCCGGGCGCCTCGGCCTGCGCCGGGCGCCTCGGTTCGCGCCGGGCGCCTCGGCCTGCGCCAGGCGCCTCAGCCCACCTCGTCCCGCCTCGGGCGGTCTCAGCCCGCCCGGGTGGCGCGCTCGCGCAGCGCGGTCCGCCATGACGCGAGCAGCCCCGGCGCCTCGGCCGTCGCCAGTAGGGCGTCGGCGTCGACCGGGTCGCCGTAGCGCAGGGCGTTCAAGCGCAGCACGCTGGGCGCGCCCTCCAGTCGCTCGAGCAGGCGTCCCTCGTCGCCTTCGCGTACCTCGCCCGGCTCGAGGACCCGCAGGTACCAGCCGGTCCAACCGGTCGTGACCAGGTCGCTGGTGAGGCGTGCCTCGCCCGTGAAGACCGCCGGCTTGTGGCACGGCACCCTCGGTTGGCTCACCTGCACCACCGCCGTGCCGAGCGCGATGCGGTCGCCGACGCAGGTGTCGGCCTCGTCGGCGCCGGCCACCAGCAGGTTCTCGCCGAAGGCGGGGCGCCGCAAGGCGCGGCCATACCGTTCGCGCCAGGCCGCGTAGCGAACGGCGGGGTAGACGCACACGGCCTTCTCGGGGCCGCCATGGTGGCGGCGGTCGGCCACGGTATCACCCGCGAGACCGGAGCGATCGAGGCGCAGCGGACCGGCCGTGCGGACCTTGGCGATGGCCGACGGCTCGCGCTCGGCGCCCTCACCGATCGCTCCGACGAAGCCGTGACGGAGTTCTTCGACGCGGAAGGTGG
>PXAU01000334.1 GCA_003567075.1 Trueperaceae bacterium | reverse complement strand
GTACCCCGGCATCCGCATCCGGCAGATCCCGCAGGACATGGAGATCTACCAGGACACCGGCCTCATCGCCATGCTGCAGAGCAACGACCCGCCCGACATCTGGTTCCAGTGGGGCGGTGACTTGGTGCGTCGCGACGCCGAACTCGGCTTCGCGCTCGACCTCACCGATTACCTCGCCGAAGACGGCTGGGGCGACACCTTCCTCGACGCCTCCTGGTCCGAGGGGACCGGCACGATGGTGGGCGACCGCGTCTTCATGATCCCCTACGCCTTCGACGTCACCACCGTGCTCTGGTACAACACCACGATGTTCGAGCAGTACGGCCTCTCCGAACCCGAGACCTGGGACGACTTCCTCGAGATCGTCCGGACCCTGCGCGCCGCCGGCGAGACGCCGATCATCCTCGGGAACCAGCAGTTCTGGCCGCTCGGCAACTGGGCCGGCCACATCACCGCGCGCGTGGTGGGCATGGACCTGTTCGACAAGGCGCTCACGCTTGAGGAGCCGTTCAACCAGCCGGCCTTCGAGGAGGCCTTCGAGCGCTTCGCCGAGCTCGCCGAAGCCAACGCCTTCAACCGCGACCTCGCCGGCTTGGGTGCCAGCGAGTCGATGACGGCGTTCTTCCAAGGCGCCGGTGCTATCCACCCGATCGGCTCCTGGCTGATCTCCAACGCCTTCAGCGAAGCCCCGGAGGGTTTCGAGTACGACGCCTTCAACACACCCATCATCCCCGGTGGCGCCGGCGACCCGCAGAGCATCATCGGCCTCGCCACCGGCTTCGAGGTGAGCACGCAGAGCGACCACGTCGACGAGGCGATCACCTTCCTGCGCTTCTTCACGAGCTTCGAGAACCAGGTCGCCTGGGCCGAGGCCGGCCGCTTCAGCCCGATCGCGGGCGCCATGGCCGCCGCCGACATCGACGTCCACAACAAGGCGCTGGCCGAGCTCTTCCTTGACGCCAACGAACTCGTCCCACCGCCCGACACCGGTTACCCGGTCGAGATCGCCGACATCTTCTACCAAGGTGCGGCGCTCGTGGCCGGCGGCCTCCGCTCGCCCAGCGAGGCGCTCGCCTGGATCGACGAGCAACTCGCGCTCGTTCGCTGACAGGAGGTCGGCTCCCGCGCATGAGACTCCCGAGCCGCGCCGCGCCCGCTGGTCACCGAGCCACCGTCGCCAAGGCAACCGATGCCCGCCGCCGGTCGCGTCCCGCGCGTGCGGCGCGGCTCGAGGAGGCCCAGAAGTACCTCTTCGTCCTGCCCGCCCTGCTCTTGTTCGGCACCTTCGTGCTGCTGCCGCTCGGCAGCGCGGTGTACTACAGCTTCACCACCTGGGACGGCCTGCGCACCCCGGAGTGGGTGGGATGGCGCAACTACGTGCGGGCGTGGAACGACAGCATCCACATCCGCTCGTACGTGAACGTCGGGATCTACATCGCCGGCACGCTCGTCGTCGAGGTCGCGTTCGGCCTGCTGATCGCGGTCCTCCTCGCCAGCGACCGGCGCGGCTTCGGCTTCATGCGCGGCCTGTTCTTCTCGCCCATGGTGCTCTCGATGGTGGCCGCTGGCCTGCTGTGGACGTACGTCTACGACTACCGCCGCGGCCTGCTCAACGAAGGCCTGCGGGCACTGGGCCTGGCCGAGTGGGCGCATCCCTGGCTGTCCGACGGCGGCACCGCGATGCTGGCCGTGATCATCGTCTCCGGCTGGAAGTACGCCGGCTTCTACATGATCATCTTCCTCGCCGCGCTCAGGCGCATCCCCGTCACGCTGTACGAGGCCGCCATGCTCGACGGCGCCACGCCGCTGCAGCGCCTGTGGCACGTCACGCTGCCGCTCCTGCGCGAGACCGGCGTGGTGGCCATCCTGCTCTGCGTCACGGGCGGCTTCGCGGCCTTCGACCTGTTCTTCACCATGACCGGCGGCGGCCCCTTCAACGCCACCGAGATCCCCACCACCTGGATCGTCAAGCAAGCCTTCGACCGCCACAACATGGGCTACGGCGCCGCGCTCACCGTCGTCATGACCGTGGTCGTGGGGCTGGTGTCGCTGGCCTACCTGCTGGTGACACGCCGGAGGCACACCGTTGAGTACTAGCGCCAGCACCCTCACGCGGCCCGCGCGCCTGCCGCTCATGACCGTCCTGCACTACTGGGTGGCCGTCACGGTCGTGATCGGCATGGCCTTCCCGCTCGTGTGGATGCTCTACTCCGGCTTCAAGACCAACCAGGAGATCGCCACCTCGCCGCTGGCCCTCCCGGCCGTCTGGAACTGGCACCATCTGGTCGAGGCCTGGCAGCTCGGCAACCTCGGCAGGCTCTACCTCAACTCCCTGCTCGTGACCGGCACCTCGGTGACGGCGCTGGTGATGATCGCCAGCCTCGCCGCCTACGCCTTCGCGCGGCTGCGCTTCCGCGGCCGCGACGCGCTCTTCTATCTGCTCCTGATCGGCCTGCTGCTGCCGGCGCAGGTCGTGATCATCCCGCTGTTCTTCCTGCTCCGCGACATGCAGCTGCTCAACACCTACTGGGCGCTGATCCTGCCCTACATGAGCTGGCCGCTGGCGCTCACCATCTACCTGCTGCGCTCGTACTACCTGACGCTCGAGCGCGAGCTCGAGGACGCCGCGCGCATCGACGGCGCCAACCTGCTGCAGACCTACGCCTTCGTCATGTTCCCGCTGGTGCGGCCCGCGCTGGCGACGGTCGTGATCCTCAACCTCGTCAACCTCTGGAACGAACTGCTCTTCGCGATGCTGTTCATCCAGGACGAGCGCCTGCGCACCCTGCCCGCCGGGCTGTTGGCGTTCTCCGGGCATTACCTCGTCGACTACCGCCTCGTGTTCGCCGCCCTGTCCATCACCACCGTCCCCGTCCTGGTGCTGTACTTCGTGTTCCAGCGCCAGGTGATCGCGGGGCTCACCACGGGTGCGCTCGACTGAGCGCCACCGCCGCCGCCATGCGGCCGCAGCGGACGACGGAAGGAGGCACCGCAGCGTGAGCGATCGCCCCTACTACAGCGGCGTGATCGAGGGCTTCTACGGTCGGCCCTGGCGCCACGAGCAGCGCCTTGCCCTGCTCCCACGCCTGGCGGCGTGGGGGTTCGCCGCCTACATCTACGCCCCCAAGGACGACATCAAGCTGCGCGCCGCCTGGCGCGAACGCTACGACGCCACCGAGGTGACGCAGCTGACCGAACTGGCGCGCGCCTGCCGCGCGCAGGGGCTGCGCTTCGGCTACGCCATCGCTCCAGGACTCGACGTCCGCTACGCGGAGGAGGCCGAACTCGAACGCCTTCGCACCAAGGTCGACCAGGTCCTCGATCTCGGCGCCGACGACGTGGTCCTGCTGTTCGACGACATCCCCCACGCGCTCGATGCGCTGAGCCGCGAGCGCTTCGGCAGCGTCGCCGCCGCACAGGCGCACCTGGCCGAGGGCCTGTTCGCGCACCTTCGCGCTCGCGCCCCTGCCGGCCGCCGCATCGTCTGCCCCACCGACTACTGCCGCCGGATGGCCGACGCCTCCGGTGACGGCTGGGCCTACCTGCACGCGCTGGGCGAGCGACTCGGGCCCGACGTCGACGTCTTCTGGACCGGTGACGAGATCGTCAGCGAGCGCATCGACGCCGCCTCGCTGGCCGACGTCAGCGCCGCGCTGCGGCGTCCGCCCCTCATCTGGGACAACCTGCATGCCAACGATTACGACTTGCGGCGACTCTACCTGGGGCCGTTGGCGGGCCGCAGCGCCGACCTGCGGACCGCGAGCGCAGGCTTCGTCACCAACCCGAACACGCCCTTCGAGGTGAACGAGGTGGCCTTCGCGACGCTGGCGGCGTACCTGCACGACCCGGTCGGCTACCAGCCGGCGGCCGCGTGGCGCGACGCGCTGCGCGACTGGCACGGCGGCTTCACGCTCAACGACGGGAACCTGCTCGCCGCCGAGTTGCTCGAGCTGCTGGCCGAGCTGTGCTACCTGCCATGGTCGTCCGGGCCGCTGGTCGAAGCCCACCTAGGCGACGCGCGCGCCCTGCTGGCGGCTGCACCTGACCCGTTTGATGCGCGTCTCGCGCGCCTGAGGCACTTCGCCGACGAGGTGGAGCGGCTCCTGCTGCACCTCACGGAACTGCGCGATCGCGACCTGCTCTACGCCCTGTACAACGTCGTCTGGGAGGCACGCACCGAGAGCCGCGCCCTGGCCGACTACCTCGAGCTTCGCGCCCGCTCCCTGCAAGGCGCGCGCTTCGGGCGCCCAGACCACCTGCCCAACACGTACCGGCGCGGCTTCACCGCCGACGTCCAGGCCCTGCTGCCGCTCGATGACGACGGTGCCGTGGTGCCCCACACCCGAGGCACCAATCCGGCGGGAGGGCCAGCGGAAGGGTTGACGGGAGGACCCGGGTGAGCCGCACGGAGACCGCGCGCGGCGCGTGCATCCGCCCCTACCGCCCCGCCGATCGCGAGGCGCTCTACGCCGTCTGCCTCGCCACGGGCGACGACGGTGAGGACGCCACGCACCTGTTCCGCGATGGCAACCTGCTCGGCCACCGGTACGTGGGGCCCTACCTCGACCTGGAGCCCGAGCTGTCGTTCACGCTGGAGGACGACGTCGGCGCCTGCGGCTACGTGCTCGGCACCGACGACAGCGTGCGCTTCTACCGCCGCTTCGAGCACGAGTGGTTGCCGGCGCTGCGCGCGAACCTTCCGCCCGCGCCCGCCGGCGGTGCGGCCAAGGACGAGGACGAACGCCTCCTCGCCGAGCTCCACGCGCCTTTGATCACGCTGCCACGCGAACTCGAGGCGTACCCGGCCCACCTGCACATCGACATCCTGCCGCGGGCGCAAGGCCGCGGTTACGGCCGCCAGATGGTGGCGACGCTGCTCACGGCGCTCGTCGAGCGGGGCGCCTGCGGCGTGCATCTCGGCGTGGGCCAGCGCAACGCGCGCGCCCAGGGTTTCTACCGGGCGCTCGGCTTCACACCCATCGAAGCGCAGCGCGACGAACCCGGCGCGCTGCTGCTGGGACGGAGGCTCCCATGACCGGTTCCGACGCGACGAAGGGCATGGCAGCCAAGGCGGCCGACGACGCCGAACCCGGCGCAGAACCCGACACGGCCCTCGACGGCGCCCCGGGTAGCGCCGCCGATCGCTACCTCGCGACGGCCGTGCAGACCCTCGAGCGCGCGCGCGAGCGGCAGGCCGAGGCGCTCGCCACCGCAGGTGCCTGGGTGGGCGAGGCGATCAAGGGCGGCCACCTCCTGGCTGTGACGGGTAGCGGCCACTCGCACATGCTGGCCGAGGAGGTCTTCTACCGCGCGGGTGGGCTGCTGGCGGTGCTGCCGATCCTCGATCCGGCGCTCATGCTCCACGACGCCGCCATCTCGAGCAGCCGGATCGAGCGCCTACCGGGCCTGGCGGAGGTGCGCCTCGAGGCCGCCGGCCTCGGTCCCGGCGACGTGCTCGTCGTTGCCTCGAACGCAGGCCGCAACGCCTACCCGATCGAAGCCGCCCTGACCGGCCGGCGCCTGGGGGCGCGCGTGATCGCGCTGACCTCCCTGCCGCACGCCCGTTCGGTCGACGCACGGCACGCCAGCGGCCAGCGACTCTTCGAGGTGGCCGACCTGGTGCTCGACACGGGGGTCCCGCCGGGCGACGCGGCGATCACGTTGCCGGGCCTGACGACACCCGTGGGGCCGCTCTCGACCGTCGTGGCAGCGGCGTTGCTCCAGGCCGTCGTGGTCGAAGCGGTCGCCTGGTCGCTGGCGCACGGCCACCAGCCGGAGATCCTGCGCAGCGCCAACGTCGACCAGACCGGGGATGGCAGCGATCCTTCGACATGGTCCGCGCGGATCCCGCCGCTGCGGTGAGCCCGGTGACAGGGCGATCTGCGCCACGCTACCTGGGCGTCGACGCCGGCGGCACCTTCACCCGCAGCGCGCTCATCGACGCTGCCGGCAGGGTGCTCGCGCGCGGCGCCGCCGGCGCCGCGAACCACCACACCAGCGATGGGGCTTCGGTCCGCGCATCGGTGCGCGAGGCGGTGCGGGGTGCGCTGGCCGCGGCGCCGCAGCACCTACACGAGGCCGGCAAGGCCCGGGCGGACGGTTCCGACGCCGCGTCGATCCGCGTGCTCGCCATCGGCTGGTCGGGGCTCGAGGCGCCCGGCAGCGAGGCTGAGGCCCGTGCCATCGTGGGCGACGCCGTTCGCGCCGAGCACATGGTGCTCGACAGCGACGTGACGGCCGCCCACGTGGGAGCGTTCTGGGGCGGGCCCGGGGTGTTGGTGGCAGCCGGCACGGGCTCGATCGCTCTGGGCGTGGACGGCTCCGGCCGCCGTGTGCGGGCCGGTGGGTGGGGGCATCGCTTCGGCGACGAGGGCAGCGCCGCGTGGCTCG